>DATABP010000182.1:0-1684 GCA_036259515.1 Thermoanaerobaculia bacterium
CCGGCGACCTGGCGCCGCTGACGGGTCCTTCGCAGGCGCCGGCGCCGGCGGTGGTCGCCGACTTCGTCGCCCGCCGGGTGGGACGGAGCGCCGCCGCCGGGCTGGCGCTCGCCGGCAGCCACCGCGGCCGGGGCGGCGTCACCCACCTGCGCTTCGGGCAGCGGGTGGCCGGGCTCGACGTCTACGGCGCCTACGTCAAGGCGGCGGTCGACGGCGAGGGGCGGCTGGTCAGCGTGATCGAGAGCCTCGTGGCGCGGCCGGGCAAGCCGCGGCCGGCGGCGATCGACTCGGAGGAGGCGCTGGCGGCGGCGGTGCGCCACCACTACGAGGGGCTGCGCTGGCAGCCGCGGGTCGAGAAGGCCCAGGGGACGCGCGTCGACTTCGACGACAACGAGGGCTTCTTCTGGCAGGGCCCGACGGTGACCCGGGTGGCGGTGCCGGGCGAGGGCGGCGCGCTCGCCGAGGGCTTCCTGGTCGAGACCTGGACCGACGAGGACAACCAGCTCTGGCACACGCTGGTCGGCGGCGACGGCGAGATCCTCTACCAGGAGTCGCGGACGCAGAGCGACACCTACGCGATCTTCCCCGAGCACCCGGGCGCCGGCGCGCAGACGGTGGTCTCCGGGCCGGGCGGCGGCAACGCCGAGTCGCCGATCGGCTGGGTGTCGACGAACACCACTACCGGCAACAACGTCGACGCCTACCTCGACCGCGACAACAACAACGCGGCGGACTCCGGCGGCCGGCCGACCTCGTCGACGCAGAGCTTCGAGTTCACCGCCGACCTCGGCCAGGCGCCGACCCTCGCCGTCAACCAGCAGGCGGCGGTGACCAGCCTCTTCTACTGGAACAACGTCGTCCACGACACACTCTACCGCCACGGCTTCACGGAGTCGGCCGGCAACTTCCAGCAGAACAACTTCGGCCTGGGCGGCGCCGGCAACGACCGGGTGCGCGCCGAGGCGCAGGACGGCGGCGGCACCAACAACGCCAACTTCGCCACCCCCGCCGACGGCTCCGCTCCGCGCATGCAGATGTACCTGTGGACGACGGCGACCCCCAACCGCGACGGCGACCTCGACAGCGACGTCATCTGGCACGAGTACGGCCACGGGCTGACCTGGCGGATGATCGGCAGCATGAGCGGCCCGCTCGCCGGCGCCATCGGCGAGGGGATGAGCGACGTGCTCGCCCTCTACGCCAACGGCGACGACACGGTGGGCGAGTACGTCGCCAACGACCCGGGCGGCATCCGCCGCTTCCCCTACACCGACTACCCGCTGACCTACGGCGACGTCGACGGCTCGTCGGTGCATGCCGACGGCGAGATCTACGCCGCCGCGATGTGGCGGCTGCGCGAGCTGTGGCTCGGCGCCGGCCTCACCCAGGACGAGCTCTACGACGTGGTCGTCGACGGGATGAACTTCACCCCGTCCCGCCCCGCCTACGAGGACATGCGCGACGGCCTCCTGGCGTCGAGCCCGACGACCGCGAAGGACTGCCTGATCTGGAACGCCTTCGCCGAGCTCGGCATCGGCGAGGGCGCCAACGGCCAGGAGACCTGCTTCTTCGGGATCTTCTGCTTCCTGCAGTCGGTCACCGAGTCGTTCGCCGTGCCGGCGACCTGCTCGTAGCGGGCGCGCCCCCGCTCCGGCGCCGCGGCGGCGGGCTCGCTCCCGCCGCC
>DATABP010000183.1:0-5541 GCA_036259515.1 Thermoanaerobaculia bacterium
GGCGGGTCGCTCGACACCGAGCCCGCCCGGCCGCCGCGGCCCCGCACCCTCAGAAATGGATCGCCGCGCCGTGGGAGGCGTGGGCCGCCTCGGCCATCCCCTCGGCCAGCGTCGGGTGGGCGTGGACGGCGCGGAACAGGTCCTCGGTGGTCGCTTCGACCTGGAGCGCCGCGCAGGCCTCGGCGATGAGATCGGTGGCGTGGGCGCCGACGATGTGGACGCCGAGCACCTCGTCGTACTTCTTGTCGCGCACGATCTTGAAGAAGCCGGCGGACTTGCCCTCGATCTTCGCCTTGCCGATGGCGGCGAACGGGAACTTGCCCACCGCCACGTCGTACCCCGCCTCGCGCGCCGCCGCCTCGGTCAGGCCGATGCTGCCCACCTCGGGCTCGGTGAACACCACCGAAGGCACCCGCTTGGGGTCGACCGGCCGCGTCGGGTGCCCCGCCATCTGCTCGACGGCGACGATCCCCTCCGCCGACGCCTTGTGCGCCAGCCAGGGCCCGCGGGTGATCACGTCGCCGATCGCCCACACGCCGTCCGCCTTGGTGCGCCCGAGCGCGTCGACCTCGAGATACCCGCGCTGGGTCTCCAGCCCGACGCTCTCGAGCCCCAGCCCCTCGGTGTAGGGCGCCCGGCCGACGGCGACCAGCAGCGCCTCGGCCTCGACCTTGTCGTCGGTGCCTTCGAACGACAGCCGGACGCCGCCGTCGGTGGTCTCGACGCCGGTGAGCTTGGTGCCGGTCCTGACCTCGATGCCGCGCTTCCTGAACGCCTTCTGGACCTCCTTCGACACCTCCTCGTCCTCGGCGGGGAGCAGGCGGTCGAGCATCTCGACCAGCGTCACCTTGCTGCCGAAGGCGGTGAACATCGAGGCGAACTCGGTGCCGACGGCGCCGCCGCCGAGCACCGCCAGGCTGGCCGGCACGCGGCCGAGCTGGAGGATGTGGTCCGAGGTGAGGATGCGCTCGCCGTCCGAGGGCGCGATCGGGATCTCGCGCGGCACCGAGCCGGTGGCGACGAGCACGTTCTGGGTGGTCAGGGTCTTCGCGCCACCCTCGCCGGTCACCTCGACCTTGCCCGGCCCGACGATCTTCCCGCTGCCGGTGATCCCCTCGACCTTGTACTTCTTGAACAGCCCGACGATGCCGCGGGCGTTCGAGTCGACCACCTTCTGCTTGTTCTTCTGCGCCTTCTCCATGTCGAGCCTGGGCTCGGCGACCTCGATGCCGATGCCGCCGGCCTCGCGGATCTCGTCGAGCACGGTGGCGGTGTGGAGCAGCGCCTTGGTCGGGATGCAGCCGCGGTGCAGGCAGGTGCCGCCGTAGAACGGGTCGCGCTCGACCACCGCCACCTTGAGCCCCAACTGGCCGGCGCGGATGCCGGCGACGTAGCCGCCGGGACCGCTGCCGATCACGATCACGTCATAGTCCTGGGCCATCTGGATCTCCCTGTCGATCTGGTGCGCGGCGTGCGCGAGAACGGCGTCGGCGAGCCGGGAGCTCGGCGCGGCGGGTGAGCTGCCTCAGGCGCCGGCCGGGACCGCCAGCGGCTCGGCGCGGAAGCGGCCGGGCCGGTCGGCGGCGAGGCGGGCGAGGGGGACGTCGGGGTCGTGCTCGAAGATCGCCAGCCACCCCTCCTCCGCCGCCCGCGGCAACCAGCGCTTCTTGTTCTCGAGCGTGGTCACCGGGTAGAGATCGTACCCCATGATCCACGGGTACGGCAGGTGCGACGCCGTGGGCACGAGGTCGGCCCAGTACACCGCGGTCTCCTCGCCCGGGCCGCCCTCGACGAGCACGATGCACATGTCCCGGTTGTGCCCCGCCGCCTTGACCGCGCGGACGCCGGCGGCGGGCCGCGCCTCGTCGTCGAACAGCTCCACGACCCCTGCCTCGAACAGCGGCTCCCAGTTGCGCGGGTCGTAGCTGGCGCGGTCGCGCTCGTTGGGGTGGCGTGCGTGCTCGACCTCGCCGCGCTCGAGCCAGTACCGCGCGTTGGGGAAGGTGGGCACCAGCCGGCCGGCGCGCTCGCTGGCGTTCCAGCCGCTGTGGTCGAAGTGGAGGTGGGTGAGCACGACGTGGGTGACGTCGCCGGGCTGGTAGCCGGCGCGGCGGATCGACTCGGGCAGGCGGGTGGCGCCCTCCTCCATGCCGAACATCGTCCGGAACCTGTCGTCGTGCTTGTCGCCGACGCCGGTGTCGACGAGGACGAGGTCGCGGCCGCTCTCGACGAGCAGGCAGTTGGTCGCCATGCGGATGCGGTTCTGCTCGTCGGCGGGCCGCTCGCGCTGCCAGAGCACCTTCGGGACGACGCCGAACATGGCGCCGCCGTCGAGCCGGAAGGTGCCGTCGGAGACGAGGTGGACGGTGAGCGAGCCGAGGCGCATGGCGGGGGCGAGTGTAGCAACGGCAGGGCGGGCGGAGAGGAGTGCCAGGGGCCGCGGGGGCGGGGTGGCCCGCGCGGCCGGGACCACGCGGCTCACCGCTCCGGCTCCCCCGCCCGCACCATCGCGGCGTAGTCCTCCGCCGACAGCTCCCGCAGCCGCTCCACCACCGCCGTCACCGCCCACGTCTCCTCCTCCGACAGCGCCACGCCGAACGCCGGCATGCCGCTCATGCGGATGCCGTTGGCGACGACCCAGTAGGTGCGCGCCGCGTGGCCGGTGGGGTCCTCGGGGGTCGGGGCGTCGTGGAGGGGGGGCGGGAAGGGGTTGAGGCCCCAGGCCCAGGGCGAGGGGTCGACGCCGGGGGCGCCGTGGCAGGGGACGCAGTGGCGGTCGTAGAGGGCGATGCCGCGGCGCAGGAGGCGGGGGTGGTCGAGCGGTGGGACGGCGAGGTCGCCGGCGCGGGCGGCGACGGCGCGGTCGCGGGCGGTGGCGAGGAGCCACTCGACCGGGCGCCAGTGGGGCTCGGTCGCCGCCACCTCGAACAGGCCGAGGGACACCGCCGCGGCGACCGCGGCGAGGGCCGCCGCCAGCGCGGCGAGGACGACGAGGAGGGGCTTCACCGGCGGCTCGGCTCTCGAGCGAGAAAAAGGCCGGCAGCGAGGGCATCTCCGGCGGATGCCGCGCCCCGGCAAGGATTATGCTACCGCGGATCGGCGCCGGGTGGACTGGAGCGGACGGAGTCGAGACTTGACGGTCAAACCGCAGGACAAGAAGACGAGCGTGAAGTCGATGCGGAGCGCCGCCGAGGGCGGGCCCGGCGACCTCGCCATCGTGCTGACCGGGGGCGGCGCCCGCGCCGCCTACCAGGTGGGCCTCTTGCGCGGGCTCGCCCGGCGGCTGCCCGACCTCCACTTCGACGTCATCACCGGCATCTCCGCCGGGGCGATCAACGCATCGCTCCTCGCCTCCCACCCCGGCTCGCTCCGCGAGGCGTCCGAGGAGCTGACGACGCTGTGGTCGCGGCTGCACACGGAGCAGGTCTTCCGCGTCGACTCGACCTCGCTCGGCGGGCAGCTCGCGCGCTGGGGCTCGCGGCTGCTGTCCGGCGGCCGCGGCACCACCACCAGCCGCGGCATGGTCGACACCGCGCCGCTCCGCCGCCTGCTGCTCCGCGCCTTGGCCCCGCTCGGGCCGCACCAGGAGATCGTCGGCATCCGCCGCAACATCGACCGCGGCCGGCTGTCGGCGGCGGCGCTGACCACGCTCGACTACTCGAACGGCAACACCGTCACCTGGGTCGAGGGGCGCGACATCGAGGGCTGGACGCGCGACAAGCGGCGCGCCGTGCGCTGCCGGCTGACCGTCGACCACGTGATGGCGTCGGCGTCGCTGCCGCTGTTCTTCCCGGCGGTGCGCATCGGGCCGCACTGGCACGGCGACGGCGGCATGCGGCTGACCGCGCCGTTCTCGCCCGCCCTCCACCTCGGCGCCGGGCGGGTGATCGCGGTCACCACCCGCTACGTCGCCCCGCCCGCCGAGGAGGACCGCCCGCAGATCGACGGCTACCCGCCGCCGGCGCAGATCCTAGGCCACCTGATGAACGCCGTCTTCCTCGACGTGCTCGACGAGGACGCGGCGCGCCTGGCGCGCACCAGCCGGATACTCGAGCGGCTGCCGCCCGACCAGCGCGAGGGGATGCGGCCGATCGATCTCATGGTGCTGCGGCCGAGCGTCGACCTCGGCGCGCTCGCCGCCGACTACGAGCCGCGCCTCCCGGGCGTCTTTCGCTTCCTCACCCGCGGCCTCGGCACTCAGGAGACGAAGAACTCCGACCTCCTGTCGATGCTGATGTTCGAGCCCGAGTACCTCACCCGCTGCATCGAGATCGGCGAGGCGGACTCGATCGCCCGGCTCGAGGAGATCGAGCGGCTCGTCGCGCCGCCCGGCGAGGAGCGGCGCACCGGGGTGGCGTGAGCCGCCGGCCGGCCGGCTACTCGTAGCGGAGCGCGGTCAGCGGATCGACCCCGGCCGCCCGGCGCGCCGGCAGCCAGCCGGCGAGCGCCGCCACCGCCGCCAGCACGACGGTCACCGCCAGGTAGCTCGCCGGGTCGCCCGGTGACACCTGGTAGAGCGCCCCGGCGAGCGCGCGGGCGAGCACCCAGCCGCCGGCCAACCCCGCCGCCACGCCGAGGCCGACCAGCCGCAGCCCGTCTCCCATCACCTTCGCCAGCACCTGACGGCGCCCGGCGCCGAGCGCCATGCGGACGCCGATCTCGCGCGTCCGCCGCACCACCGCGTAGGCCATCACCCCGTAGGTGCCGAGGGCGGCGAGAGCCAGCGCCACGCCGGCGAAGAGCGCCAGCAGGATCGCCGGGTAGCGGTGCCGCTCGATCGAGCCGGCGAACACCTCGGGCAGCGAGCGGAGGCGGTGGACCGGCAGGTCGGAGTCGAGCGCCGCCACCTCCTCGGCGAGCGCCGCCCCCGCGGCCGCCGGGTCGGCGCCGCGCACCACCACGTCCATCTGCCGCGGCGCGGTCTGCGCCAGCGGGGCGTAGAACTGCGGCTGCGGCTCCTCGTCCGGCCGCAGATAGGACACCGGCGCGACGACGCCGACGACGGTCGCCCACTCGTCGCCCCAGCGCACCCGGCGCCCGGTCGCGTCCTCCCCCGGCCAGTAGCGCTCGGCGAAGCGGCGGTCGACGATCACCACCGGCGGCGCCGACTCGCGGTCGGCGGCGGTGAAGCCGCGGCCGGCGAGCCGCTCGATGCCGAGCGCCGCGAAGTAGCCCGGGTTGACCATCGCGTAGCGCAGGGACGGCGTCCGCCCGTCGGGCGGCTCGTAGCCCTCGATCTCGAGCGACGTGCCGTGCGCGCTGCCGGAGAGCGGCAGCGGATCGACCAGCCCCACCGCCGTCACCTCCGGCCGCGCCTCCAGCCGCTCCTCGAGAGTCCGGAACAGCTCGACCGCCCGCGCCTCATCGTAGGACACCTCGGGCAGCGAGAGGACCGCGGTGACCGCCTCCCCGGTGTCGAAGCCGAGCTCGACGCCGAGCACCCGGTCCAGGCTGCGCAGCATCAGCCCGGCACCGACGAGGAGCGCCAGCGCCAGCGCGAGCTGGACGGCGACCAGCCCGTGGCGCAGCCGCCGCGCGCGC
>DATABP010000184.1:0-1790 GCA_036259515.1 Thermoanaerobaculia bacterium
GGACGCCCATCGCCGCCTCGAGGCTCGCCACCTGGGCGCGCAGCTCCTCGATCTCGAGCTGGTTGACCGCCGCCTGGCGCTGCATCTCGACGATCCGGCCCTGGAGCGCGCGGACCTCGGCCTCGAGGTCGGCGGTCGGCCGCATCATCGCCGTCTGGCAGCCGCCGGCGAGGACCGCGGCGGCCAGGCCGGCGGCGAGGCGGACGGCGGCGCGGCCCGGGCCGCTCATCGGCTCGACGCCCCGGGCGCCTCGCTGCCCTCGGCCACCCGCTCGCTCTCCGCGTCTCCCTCGGCGGGCGGCGGCGTGTCGTCGAGCTCCGGGATGTCGTCGACCCACTCGCTCTCCGGGAACTCGCGGGCCAGCCGGTCGAACACCTCGGCGGCCTTGCCGGCGTGCTCGGGGTTGCGGCTGCGCTGGTAGGCGACGCCGAGGTGGTAGAGCACCTTGTCGCGGTGGCTGTAGTCGGGGAAGTCCTCGAGCATCGACTCGAAGCGCTGGATGGCGCCGCCCGGGTAGCGGTAGTCGAGGTAGAATTGGCCGACCACGAACTCGCTCTCCGCCAGCCGGTCGCGCACCACCTGGATCTGCGTCTCGGCCTCGGCGGCGTAGTCGCTCGTCGGGTAGAGGCGGATCAGCTCCTCGTAGGCGGCGAGCGCCCGCTGGGTGGCGGTCTGGTCGCGGTTCGCCTTCTCGATCCGCCGCGCCAGGCTGTTGGCGATCTGGAACTGCGCGTAGGCCGCCTGCTCGCTGGTCGGGAAGCGGTTGAGGAAGTCGCGGTACTTCGCCTCGGCCTGGATCCAGTTGGTCACCCCGCCGTCGAGGAAGTAGCTGTCGGCGAGGAGCAGCAGCCCCTCGCGGCCGGCCACCGAGTTCGGCTCCACCTCGTAGGCGTGCGACAGGTAGCGCTGGGCGCGGGTGTACTTGGCCTGCGCCATCAGCTCCTTGCCCTCGGTGAGCGCCTCGGCGGCGGAGAGGCGGAGGATGGGGTCCTCGGCGGGGTTGCTGCGGCAGCCGGCGGCGGCGAGGGCCGCCACCGCGAGAGCGGCGAGTGCGCAGCGGGCGTGGGCGGAAGGTGCGCGTCGGGTCATCGGATCTCGCTCGGGGTCTCGCTGGTGGCGGAGGCGCGCAGCCGCGAGATCGCGGCCGCCGGGTCGTCGGCGGAGAAAACGGCGGAACCGGCCACCGACATTCCGACGCCGGCCGCCGCCAAGCGCGCGATGTTATCCGCTCCCACCCCGCCGTCGACGCCGATTTCGATGGGCCGCCCGCCGCCGCGCTCGGCGATCAGCCGCCCGAGCCGCTCCGCCTTGTCGACCACGTAGGGCAGGAAGCGCTGGCCGGCGAAACCGGGGTTGACCGACATCAGGAGCACGAAGTCGAGCGCCGGCAGGGCGTCGGCGAGCACCTCGACCGGCGTCGTCGGGTTGAGCGCCACGCCGGCCGCCGCGCCGCCCTCGCGGACGCGGGAGAGCAGCCGGTCGAGGTGCGCCGCGGCCTCCCAGTGCACGGCGACGCGGTCGGCGCCGGCGGCGAGGTAGTCGTCGAGCAGCCGGCCGGGGTCCTCGACCATCAGGTGGACGTCGAGCGGCAGCCGGGTGCGGCGGCGGAGCGCGGCGAGCACCGGGATGCCGAAGGTGAGGTTGGGCACGAAGCGGCCGTCCATCACGTCGACGTGGACGAGGTCGGCGCCGCCCGCCTCGCAGACCGCCAGCGCACCGGCGAGGTCGGCGAGGTCGGCGGCGAGGATCGAGGGGGCGATCCTCATCGCGGCGATCCGGCCGGCGGCGGG
>DATABP010000185.1:0-3083 GCA_036259515.1 Thermoanaerobaculia bacterium
CCACGCCGAGAAGGCCGCGGAACAGGTGGAAGTCGAAGAACACGGCGGCGAAGCGCTGCCGGTAGCGGTCGGCCGATTCGCGGGTCAGCGGCTCGCCGTCGAGGCGCAGCACCCCCTCGTCCGGCACGTAGAGGCCGAGCAGGATCTTGGCGAGCGTCGTCTTGCCGCTGCCGTTGCCGCCGGTGAGGAAGACCAGCTCGCCGGGCTCGAAGGCGAGGTCGATCGGGCCGACGGTGAAGCCGGCGTCCCCCGCCTCGCCCCGGTAGTGGTGCACCACGCCGTCGAGCTCCAGGCGGCGCCAGTCCGGCGGCGGCGGGCCCGGCGCCGCCTCCACCTCGCGCCGCTGCTCGCCGAGCCACAGGCCGAGGCGCTCGATCTTCTCCACCGCCACGCCGCCGCGGGCCAGCGTCGGCAGCGAGCTGACCACGAGCTGCAGCGGCCCGCGCATGAACAGCAGCACCAGGGCGTAGCCGACCAGCGCGTCCCGCGACAGGTCGCCCAGCGTCGGGCCGAGGAAGACCACCAGGCCGACGGCGACGAAGAAGAAGGTCCAGGCGCCGGCGATGGCGGCGGTCAGGATCATGTTGCCGGACACCAGCAGCCGGCGCAGGCGGTCGGCGTTGGCGGCGAGGGCGGCGAGGAAGCCCTGGCGGCGGTCGCGGTGGAGCTTCAGCTCCTTGGTGCCGTCGGTGGCGCCGCGGAAGTGCTCGTAGAGCTCGTCCTGCTCCTCGCGGGCCGCCTTGAGGCGCCGGAAGCCGGCGGTCAGCGGAAAGCGGTAGAACAGGATGGTCAGCGCGAACGCGGCCAGGAAGATGCCGAACAGCGGCGGCGACAGGATGCCCATGTAGACCAGCGCGCCGAGCACCAGCGCCCCGTGCGAGGTGATCTCCGGAAACGACACCATGCTCTGGGTGATCGAGGTGACGTCGTCGGTGAGCGCCACCAGCAGCCGGTGGGGGCCGAGCCGCTCGAGGTGGCCGAGCGGCGTCGTCAGCAGCCGCCGCGTGAGCTCGAGGCGCAGGTCGTAGACCAGGTCCTGGCCGAGGCGGATCAGCAGGTACTGCGAGACCAGGCGGGTGGCCGGCGACAGCAGCAGCAGCACCAGGAACGGGATCGCCAGGAGCACCAGCGACACCGGCCGCGGGTCGCCCAAGGCCTCGTTGACGACGGCGACCATGCCGGTGGCCGTGGCGCCGCTCACCAGGCCCGCGAGAGCGGCCACCGCGAAGGTGCGCGGCGAGTGCCGCACGATGTAGGTCAACAGGCGCAGGATCGGCTTCAAGCGGGCACCTCCTCGGCGCCTGGCGAGTGGATCAGCCCGACGAGGCGCGCGGCCCAGGCCTCGACGGCCGGCGGCCGCAGCCAGGAGTAGTGGTCGCCGGGCAGGCGGTGGACGCGGGCGGCCGCGGCGCGCCCGCCCCAGCCGCGGGTCTCGTCGCCGAACAACACGTCCACCGGGGTAGTGCCGTCGGTGGCGAGGAGCAGCTCGACGCGCCCGGACCAGGGCGGCGCCTCGTAGGCGGCCATCGCGTCGAGGTTGCCGCGGAAGGCGCGGTGGAGCCGCCGCAGCACGGCGAGGTCGGGAGCCTGCCCGCCGCCGGCGGCGAGCCGGGCGGCGAGGCGCTCGAGGGCCTCGTCGGGGCTCACCCCCGCCAGGTCGCCGGGCGAGAGGCCGGCGGCGTCCAGGCCGAGGCCGGCGAGATCGCGGGCGAAGGCGGCCACGGCGGCGCCCGGGCCGGGCATCTCGCGGTCGGACCGGGCCGCCTCCGGCGGGTCCAGCAGCGCCAGGAGCGCCACCTCCTCGCCGGCGGCGGTGAGGCGGCGCGCCATCTCCCACGCCACCAGGGCGCCCATCGACCAGCCGCCGAGGTGCCACGGGCCGGCGGCGCCGGCGGCGCGCAGCTCCGCCAGGTAGCGCTCGGCCATCGCCTCGACGGACGGCGGCGGCCCCTCCGGCGGCGACTGCAGGCCGAGGAACGGTCTCCCCATACGGCGCGCCAGCTCGTGGTAGCCGACCACGTTGCCGCCGATGGCGTGGACGCAGACGAACGGCGCGCCGTCGCCGGTGCGCACCGGCACCACCACCGGCGAGGCGGCGGCGTCCTCCGCCCCGCCCCGGGCGCGCAGGCGGCGCGCCTGCGACGCCACCGTGCCCTCGGTGAACAGGCTCCCGAGCGGCAGATCGGCGCCGAAGCGCTCGCGCACCCGGTGCAGCAGGCGCACGGCGAGGAGCGAGTGGCCGCCGAGGGCGAAGAAGTCGTCCTCGACGCCGGGCACCGGGCGGCCGAGCACGTCCTCCCAGACCGCCAGCAGCTCGCGCTCCAGCTCGTCGCGCGGCGGCACCGCGGTGCCGCCCAGGTCCGGCTCGGGCAGGGCGCGGCGGTCGATCTTGCCGTTCGTGTCGAGGGGCAGCTCGGCGAGGAGCACCACGGCCGAGGGCACCATGAAGTCCGGGAGCCGCTCGCGCAGGGCGGCCTGCAGGGCTTCCGGGCGCACCTGCCCGGCGCCGTCCTCCGGCACCGCGTAGGCCACCAGGCGGGTGGCGCCGGCGCCGTCGTCGCGGGCCACCACCACCGCCTCGCGCACCTCCGGGCGGGCGACCAGGGCCGCCTCCACCTCTCCCGGCTCGATGCGGAACCCGCGCACCTTGACCTGGGTGTCGAGGCGGCCGAGGAACTCCAACACCCCGCCGGGCAGCCAGCGGGCACGGTCGCCGGTGCGGTAGAGGCGTTCGCCCGGCGCGCCGCCGCCCTCGCCGGTGAAGGGATTCGGCACGAACCGGGCGGCGGTCGCCGCCGGGCCGCCCAGGTAGCCGCGGGCGAGGCCGGCGCCGCCGGTCACCAGCTCGCCGGCGACGCCCGGCGGCACCGGGCGCAGGGCGGCGTCCACCACGTACGCCGTGGTGCCGGCGATCGGCCGGCCGATCGGCACCGGGCCGTCGACGGGCCCCACGCGATGGCAGGCGGTGAAGGTCGTGTTCTCGGTCGGGCCGTAGCCGTTGGTCAGCCGCAGGGCCGGCAGCTCGCCGCGCAGCCGCGCCACGTGGGCCGGCGACAGCACGTCGCCGCCGGCCAGGAGCTCCG
>DATABP010000186.1:0-2220 GCA_036259515.1 Thermoanaerobaculia bacterium
GCCGAGCCCGACCCCGGGCTCGGCCTCGTGCCCCACGACGGATCGCCGCTGCCGCCGGTCCGCCGCGTGCTGGCGACCTCGCTCGCCGCCGGCGGCGGCGGGGCCTGGGTTATCCTCGAGCGGCCGTCGCCATGAACGCCCACCCGAGCGCTCCGACCGGCCCGCCGAGCGTCGCCGCCGCCATCCCCGCCTACCAGGCCGCCGCCGCCGTCGCCGACGTGGCGCGGCGCACGCTGTCGCTGGTCGCCGGCGGCACCCTGGCCGAGCTCCTGGTGGTCGACGACGGCTCGACCGACGGCACCGCCGCCGCCGCCCGCGAGGCCGGCGCGCGCGCGATCTCGCTGCCCGAGAACCGCGGCAAGGGCCGGGCGCTCGCCGCCGCCTTCGCCGACCTCTTCCCCCGCGGCCACGCCGCCGTCGTCACCCTCGACGCCGACGGCCAGCACCTGCCCGAGGAGGTGCCGCGGCTGGTCGCCGCCTGGCGCGACGCGCCGGAGGGGGAGCGCCCGCACCTGGTCCTCGGCAGCCGCGCGCACCTGTTCGACGAGATGAGCCCGCTGCGCCGCGCCTCGAACCGCTGCTCGTCGCTCTTGATCGGCGGCGCCGCGGGCCTCGACCTCGCCGACGTGCAGAGCGGCTTCCGCCTCTACGACCGCGAGCTGATCGACGCCGTCGGCTTCCCCGAGGCGCGCTTCGAGGCGGAGAGCGCGATCGTGGTGCGGGCGGTGCGCGCCGGCTTCCGGATCGCCGTGGTGCCGGTGTCGCTCGGCTTCGCCGACGGCCGCGCCACCAGCCACTACCGGCCGCTGGTCGACAGCCTGCGCATCGCCGGGGCGGTGACCGCCGCCCGCCTGGACGCCTTCCGATGGGTGCGCGAGCGCTCCTCGTGACCGGCGGCGGCCGCGGGATCGGCCGCGCCGTCGTCTTGAGCTGGCTGGCCGCCGACCCCGAGGCCCGCGCCGCCTTCACCTGGCGGGCCGACGAGGCGGCGGCGCGGCGGACGGAGGAGGAGACGGACGGCCGCGCCCGCGCCTTGCGCTTCGACCTCGCCGCCCGCGGCGGCGCCGACGAGCTGGTCGAGGCCGCCGAGGCCGCCGTCGGGCCGCTCTGGGGGCTGGTCAACAACGCCGGCTTCCGCCGCGAGTCGATCGTCGGGCTGACCGCCGACGCCGACTGGGACGCGGTGGTCGACGCCAACCTCGGCGGCGCCTTCCGGCTCTCGCGCGCCGTCGTGCGCGGGCTGGTGGCGCGGCGCGGCGGCGCGATCGTCAACGTCTCCTCGCTGGCCGCCCTCCACGCGGTGCCCGGGCAGGCCGCCTACGCCGCCGCCAAGGCGGGGCTCCTGGCGCTCACCCGCACGCTGGCCCGCGAGGTCGGCCGCCGCGGGGTGCGGGTCAACGCGGTGGTGCCCGGCTTCGTCGCCACCGAGATGACCGCCGGCCTGCCGCCGGAGAAGGCGGCGGCGCTCCGCGCCGGCGAGTGCCTGCCGGGGGGCGTCGAGCCGGCGCACGTGGCCGAGGCGGTGGTCTTCCTGCTCTCCGCGCGGGCGGCGGGGATCACCGGGCAGGCGCTGGTGGTCGACGCCGGCGCCTCGGCGTGAGACGGCGGCGGGCCCGATGACCGCGCGGACACGCTGGGCGCTGGTGCTGGCGACGGCGCTGGCCGTCACCCTGCCGGCGGCGTGGTCGGCGAGCCGCCTCTCCGTCGCCACCCGGCTCGAGGACCTCCTCCCCGACAGCCCCGCCGGCGCCGACGCGCGCTTCGACGCCCCGGCCTCCGCCGACTACCGCACCTTCCTCGCCACCTTCGGCGGCTTCGAGAAGGTCTACGCGATGGTGCGCTGGCGGGGCGAGGGCGAGGCGGACCGCGCGCTCCTCGCCGAGGCGGCGGACCTCCTCGCCGAGCGCCTCGCGGCGGCGCCGGAGGTGGCCTCGGTGCGCGCCGGCCTGGCGTCGTCCGACGAGGAGTTCCTGCGCCGGGAGGTGCTGCCGCGGGCGCCGCTCTTCCTGGGCGAGGACGCCGAGCTGGCGGCGCGGCTCGACCCGGCGGCGGTGCGCCGGCAGGTGGCGGAGATCCGCGCCGCGCTGCGCGGTCCCGCCGGCGCGGTCGAGGCGCCGTGGCGGGCGGCCGATCCGCTGGGCTTCTCGGGCGGCGTCGAGGCGCTCGCCGGCGGCGGCGCGGCGTCGCTGGTCGACCCGATCACCGGCGCCTTCCTCTCGG
>DATABP010000187.1:0-2830 GCA_036259515.1 Thermoanaerobaculia bacterium
ACCCCGTCGGCTGGCTCCAGGGCTACCTGCGGATCGACACCACCAACCCGCCCGGCAACGAGGCGCCGGCGGTCGCCTACCTGGCGGCGATCCTCCACCGCCACGGCGTCCCCACCCGCACCCTGGTCACCGCCCGTGGCCGCGCTAGCCTCTACGCCCGGCTCGACGGCCGCCGCCGTGGCGAGGGGCTGGCGCTCCTCCACCACGTCGACGTGGTGGCGCCCGGCGACGGCTGGCGGCGGCCGCCGTTCTCGGGCGACCTCGTCGGCGGCGAGCTGTGGGGCCGCGGCGCGCTCGACGTCAAGGGGGTGGGGATCGCCCACCTCGCCGCCTTCCTCGCCGCCGCCGACGCTCCCCGGCCCCCCGAGCGCGACCTCGTCTACCTCGCCGTCGCCGACGAGGAGAGCGGCGGCCTCGCCGGCGCCGCCTGGCTGCTCGAGCGCCACCCGGAGCTGTTCGAGGGAGTCGCCGCGGTGCTCGGCGAGGCGGGGAGCGCGCGGACGGCGGGCGACGAGCTCCGCTGGTGGGGCGTCGAGGTGGCGCAGAAGCGGCCGCTCTGGAGGCGGCTCGCGACCCGCGGCCGCGGCGGCCACGCCTCGGGCATCAACCCGCACAGCGCCGGGCACCGGCTGATCGCGGCGCTCGCGCGGCTGATCGACATGCCGCGCCGCTGGCGGGTCACCGAACCGGTGCGCGACTACCTCGCCGCGCTGGCGCCGCTCCACCAGGGCGCCACCCGCCGCCGCTTCCTCGACCCCGACTCCTGGGTCGGCCCGGACGGCCCGCGCGGCCCGATGCTCCCCGGCCAGCCCAACCTCTTCCTCGACACGGTGCAGGTGACGCGGGTGGAGATCGGCGACCGCATCAACGTCGTCTCGGACGAGGCGGAGGCCCACGTCGACGTGCGTCTCCTGCCGGAGACCGACGCCGACGCCTTCCTCGCCCGCGTGCGCCGGGCGCTGGGCGACGAGGTCGAGGTCGAGGTGCTGCTCGCCGCGCCGCCGGTGCCGCCGTCGCCGACCGACCATCCCGCCTACCTGGCGGTGGCGGAGGTGCTCGGACGGGAGGCGCCGGTGGTCCCCGCCTTCGTCGCCGGCTTCACCGACTCGCGCTGGTTCCGCGAGCGCGGCATCCCGGCCTACGGGGTGTCGCCCTTCGCGCTGCGCGGCGAAGTCCTCGGCGGCATCCACGGCCCGAACGAGCGCCTCCCGGCCGACGAGCTCCTGCGCGGCGTCGAGCGGATGCGGCGGATCGTCTTCGCCTACGCCTGGCCGGAGGGCGGCGACGCGCCCGCCGCGCCGCCCGCCGCGCCCGACCGGACGCGCTGATAGTCTGCCGGCCGTGAGCGAACCGCGAGGCAGCGTGGCCGAGGCCGCCGGCGAGACGGCGGCGCCGCGCCGCTTCACCCGCGGCCACGGCCTCCTCGAGCCGACGCTCGCCCGGCTGCGGGCGCGCCGCGCCGACCGGCTGATCCCGCCCCACCTGCGCGAGGGGCGCATCCTCGACGTCGGCTGCGGCTCCTACCCCTACTTCCTCTCCCACACCTCGTTCCGCGAGAAGCTGGCGGTCGAGCGGCAGCGGCCGAGCGCGCCGCCGGCCGGCATCCGCTGGCTGGAGCTCGACCTCAACGCCACCCCCGAGCTGCCCTTCCCGGACGGCCACCTCGACGTCGTCACCATGCTCGCCGTCGTCGAGCACCTCGACCCGGCCAGTCTGGAGGTGCTGTTCGCCGACGTCCACCGCGTGCTGCGGCCCGGCGGCCGGCTGGTGGTGACCACCCCCGCCTCGTGGTCCGACGGCCTCCTGCGGCTGATGGCGCGGCTGTCGCTGGTCTCCGCCGAGGAGATCGACGAGCACGTCTTCGCCTACACCCAGCCGCTCCTCGGCTGGTACTTCGGCCGCGCCGGCTTCGCCCGCGACCGGGTGCGCTTCGGCTACTTCGAGGCGTGGCTCAACCTGTGGGCGACGGCGGACCGCTGAGCCGCCCCCGGACGTAGGATCCCGCGGTGTTCCCGCGCCTGCTGCTCGACCTCTACGCCGCCGTCTTCGGCCTGATCGTCGGCAGCTACCTGAACGTGGTCGTCTACCGCGTGCCGCGCGGGCTGTCGACGGTGCGGCCGCGCTCGCGCTGCCCCTCCTGCGGCGCCGGCATCGGGGCGCTCGACAACCTGCCGGTGGTCTCCTGGGTGCTCCTGCGCGGGCGCTGCCGCCACTGCGGGGCGCTGATCGGCTGGCGCTACCCGGCGGTCGAGCTCCTGACGGCGGCGCTCTTCGTCGCCTGCCTGGAGCGCTTCGGGCCGACCCTCGAGGCGGCGGTGGCGGCGCTCTTCGTCTCCCTCCTCGTGGCGCTGGCGATGATCGACCTCGAGCTCTTCCTGCTCCCCGACCGGCTGACGCTGCCGGGGATCGTCGCCGGGCTGGCGGTGCAGCCGTGGATCGACTGGGGCGGCCTGGTCGGGGCGGCGGTCGGCGCGGCGCTCGGCGGCGGGCTGCTCCTCGCGCTGTGGGGCGGCTGGCTGCTCCTCCGCGGCGAGGAGGGGATGGGGCTCGGCGACGTCAAGATGCTGGCGATGGTCGGCGCCTTCCTCGGCTGGCGCGGCGTGCTGGTCACCCTCTTCTTCGCCTCGCTGGCCGGATCGGCGGTGGGGCTGGCGCTGATCGCCGCCCGCCGCGGCGGCATGCAGAGCCGGCTGCCGTTCGGCGTCTTCCTCGCCGCCGGCGCCGCGGTGGCCTTGTTCTGGGGGCGGGCGCTGGTCGATGCCTACCTGGCGGCTTGGTGACGCCGAGGGCGGCGGCGCGGCGGCGGCCCCGCCGGCGCCGCGGCGGCGGG
>DATABP010000188.1:0-3846 GCA_036259515.1 Thermoanaerobaculia bacterium
GCTGGTCGCCGAGCTCGTCGCCCACCCGCCGGCGCGCCGCGAGGTGCTGGTCGCCAACAGCGAGCGCTTTCGTTCGCTGGCGCTCGCCGAGCGGCTGGTCGACGCCGCCTTCGAGGCACGCTTCGCCGACCCCGCCGAGACGGTGGCGCTCGGGCGGCTGGCGCTCGCCGTCCTCGCCGCGCTCGACCGCGCCTTCTACGGCGAGCGGCGGATCGCCGACGTCGAGGGGCGCGCCTGGGTGGAGGTGGGCTCCGGGTTGCGGATCGGCGACGACCTGGTCGCCGCCGAGGCCGCCTTCGCCGAGGCGGAGCGGCGGCTGGCCGGCACCACCGACCCGGCGGCCGAGGCCGGCCGGCTCCACGCGCTCTCGTCGCTGCGCAAGGACCAGCGCCGCTTCCTCGCCGCCGAGGAGCTGCTGGCGCGGGCGGCCGAGCTCTACGAGGAGGTGGGCGACGACGAGCGGCGCGCCCGGGTGCTGACCGGCCTCGGCTCGCTCCACCTCGACCGCGGCGAGCCGGAGGCGGCGCGGCCGCCGCTGCTCGAGGCGATGCGGCTGGTCGACCCGCTGGGCGACCCGCGGACGGCGCTCTTCATCCGCCACAACCTGGCGCTCAGCCTGGTGGAGACCGGGCGCGCCGACGAGGCCGAGCGGGTGTTCCGCGCCGGCTTCGAGGCCTACGCCGAGGCGGACCGCTGGACGCGGCTCAAGGGGAGATGGCTGGCGGCGCTGCTCGCCGTCGCCGCCGGGCGCGACGCCGAGGCCGAGGCGGCGCTGGTCGAGATCGAGGCCGCCTACGCCGAGGGCGACCGGCCCTACGACGCGGCGCTCGCCGCCCTCGACCTCGCCGGCCTCTACGCCCGCCAGCGCCGCGACGGCGAGCTCAAGGCGCTGGCGCGGCGGCTGGTGCCGCTCTTCGCCTCGCACGGCATCCACCGCGAGGCGATCACCGCGCTCGCCTTCTTCCTCCAGGCCGCCGAGCGCGAGCGCGCCTCGGTGGAGGTGGTCGACCGGGTGGCGGGCTTCCTCAAGCGCGCCCGCCTCGACCCGACCCTCCGCTTCCGCACCGCCGGCTAGCACGCCACGCGGGTCAGCCCGACGGTCCTCCGGTGGCGCCGCCCTTCTTTCCCGGCCTCCGGCGGCGGCGCCAGGGGTAGAGCATCAGCCCCAATCCCTCGCGGATGATGTCGGCCTCGGAGCGCCGCTCCTCGAAGGCCTTCTGGCGCAGGAGCTCCGCCTCGTCCAGCGGCACCCACAGGTTCTTCTTCACCATTCCGCTGCGGGTCACCGTGGTGGTGCCCCCGCGCGGGCCGAGCGTCACCGGCTCCTCCTCTTGTTCCTTGGCCATCCACGTCATCCCCGCGTCCTCCCGTTTTCGGTGAACATCTGTGCTGCGGTTGTATCGTAGCAGAGTAAACCTTGCGCGCAATTGCATGCCACGCCACGCACGAGTCTTCGCGTGGCGGCGGCTATGCTCCGCCCGGTGCGCGGCGACGGCTCGATCGACGATCTCCTGGCGCGCGCCCGCTCGCGCCTCGCCGCCGCCCCGTTCGCCCCCTCGACCCGGGAGGCGGCGCTGCTCCTCGGCCACGTCCTCGGCCTCGGCGAGGCGCAGGTGCTGGCGCGCGGCGGGGAGACGGTGCCGCCGACGGCGCGGCGGCGCTTCCTGGCGCTCCTCGAGCGGCGGCTGGGCGGCGAGCCGGTGGCCTACCTGGTCGGCGAGCGCGAGTTCTACGGCCGCTCCTTCGCCGTCGACCGGCGGGTGCTGGTGCCGCGGCCGGAGACCGAGCACCTCGTCGAGGCGGCGCTCGGGCTCGGGCTGCCGTCGTCGCCGCGGGTGCTCGACGTCGGCACCGGCTCGGGGTGCCTGGCGGTGACCCTGGCGCTCGAGCTGCCGGCGGCGCGGGTGGTGGCGACCGACCTCTCCCCCGGCGCGCTGGCGGTGGCGGCGGCGAACGTGCGCCGCTGGCAGGTGGGCGACCGGGTGGCGCTCGCCGCCGCCGACCTCTTCGCCGGCCTCGATCCGACCGTCTTCGACCTGGTGGTCTCGAACCCGCCCTACGTCGACCGCGAGGACGCGCCGGCGCTCTCGCCGGAGGTCGTCGACTTCGAGCCGGAGCTGGCGCTCTTCGCCGCCGAGCGGGGCGAGGCGGTGCTCGGCGAGCTCTTCGCCGGCGCCGCCGCGCTCCGCCCGGGGACGCGCGTCCTGGTCGAGATCGGGGCGGGGCAGCTCCCGGCGCTCGAGGCCCGGTTGCGGGCATCGCCGTTGCAGTTGGCCGGTGCATGGAACGACTACTCTCGGATCCCGCGCGTGCTGAGTCTCGTGCGGAGGCACTGAACACGGAGCCGCGCAACACGGAGTCGCGCAACACGGAGCCGCGCGTGGACAAGCTCGAGATCGAGGGACCGGTCGCCCTGCGCGGCACGGTCGCCGCCAGCGGCGCCAAGAACGCCGCCCTGCCGGCGCTCGCCGCCACGCTCCTCACCGACGACAAGGTCGAGCTCGCCCGCGTGCCGGACGTGCGCGACATCCGCACCCTCTGCCGGCTGCTCGAGCACCTCGGCGCCGGCTGCGCGCGGGTCGGCCCGGGGCGGGTCGACGTGGCGCGGGTGGGCGAGCTCGCCAGCCCCGCCCACGACGCTCCCTACGAGCTGGTCAAGACGATGCGCGCCGGCATCCTGGTGCTCGGCCCGGTGCTCGCCCGCCGCGGCGTGGCGACGGTCTCCCTGCCCGGCGGCTGCGCGATCGGCAACCGGCCGATCGACGAGCACCTGCGCGGCATGGAGGCGCTCGGCGCCAAGGTGCGGCTCGAGGGCGGCTACGTCACCGCCGAGGCGGCTCGCCTGCGCGGGGCGAAGTTCCGCTTCCAGGTGCCGAGCGTCACCGGCACCGAGAACGTGATGATGGCCGCCTCCCTGGCGCGCGGCATCACGGTGCTCGAAAACTGCGCCCGCGAGGCGGAGATCGTCGACCTCGCGAACCTGCTCAACGCGATGGGGGCGCGGATCGCCGGCGCCGGCACCGACGCGATCGAGATCGAGGGCGTCGAGTCGCTCCACGGCGCCCGCCACGAGATCATCCCCGACCGCATCGAGGCCGGCAGCTACCTGATCGGCGCGGTGATGAGCGGCGGCGACGTCACCGTCGAGGGCGCCCGCGCCGAGGACCTGGGCGCCCTGGCCGAGAAGCTGACCGAGGCCGGCGCCACCGTCGAGGTGGTGCCCGGCGGCCTGCGCGCCGCAGCCGGCGACGACCTCCGCCCGGTGCTCGTCGAGACCGCCCCGCACCCCGGCTTCCCGACCGACCTCCAGGCGCAGATCATGGCGCTCGCCACCCAGGCGCAGGGCATCTCGACGGTGCGCGAGTACGTGTTCGAGAACCGCTTCCAGCACGTGCCCGAGCTCAACCGCATGGGGGCCGACATCCGGGTGCGCAACCGCACCGCCAAGGTGCGCGGCCGCTCGAAGCTCACCGGCGCCCACGTGATGGCGACCGACCTCCGCGCCTCGGCCAGCCTGGTGCTCGCCGGGGTGGTGGCGAAGGGCACCACCGTCGTCGACCGCATCTACCACCTCGACCGCGGCTACGAGGCGATGGAATCCAAGTTGCAGTCGCTGGGCGCGCGGGTCCACAGGATCAGCGCACCGGCGGGCGGCTGAGACGGCCGGCGCGCGGGGGCGCGGCCGTCGCGGGCCCGCCCGAGAGGATGAGACGCGCCGATCCCGCCGCCTGCTTGGCGCTCGCCGCTGCCGTTTCGGCGTTCGCCGCCGTCGCGCCCGCCGCCGCCCAGCCCGCCGATCCGCGGATCGAGCTCGCCCGCCTGCGCGCCGCCGGCGCCGACGACCAG
>DATABP010000189.1:0-2596 GCA_036259515.1 Thermoanaerobaculia bacterium
CCGGCGACCTCGACGACGACGGCCGCGCCGACCTCGCGCTGGCCGGCGCCGGCGGCGCGCGGCTGTGGCGGAACGGCGCCGACGGCTGGAGCGAGGTGGCGCTGCCCGCGCCCGCCGCCGGCCGCGCCTTCGAGCACGCCCTGTGGCTCGACTTCGACCACGACGGCGATCTCGACCTCTTCCTGCTCGGCGCCCGGCCGGCGCTCCTGCGCAACCTCGGCGGCGGCGCCTTCGCCGACGCGACGGACCGCTTCCCCTTCGCCCCCGGCCGCGCGACCGCGGCGGTCGCCTTCGACCTCGTCGCGGACACGCCGGCGGTGGACCTCGCGGTCGCCTACGCCGACCGGCCGGGGGTCCTCTACCGCGACCTCCTCGGCGGCCGCTACGAGGCGCGCGAGCTGCCGGCGCTCCCCGCAGGCGCCGGGCGGCTGGCGGCGGTCGACCTCGACAACGACGGCTGGACCGACCTCGCCGCGGCGACCGCCGGCGAGGTGCTGCTGCTGGGCAACGACCGCCGCGAGGGCCTGGCCGAGATCGCCGCCGCGGACCCCGGCGGCCCCTTCGCCCTCGCCGACCTCGAGGCGCGCGGCATCGCCGAGCTGGTCACCGCCGCCGGCGTCCGCCGCAACCTCGGCTTCGGCCGTCTCGCCGGCGATACCCTGCCTGTCGCCGGCCTCCCGCGCGACCTCGCTGGCCTCGCCGCCGGCGACCTCGACGGCGACGGCCTGCCCGACCTCGTCGCGCTCGCCGCCGACGGGCGCCTCCTCCACCTCTCCAACCACACCGACACGCCGCACCACCGCCTGGTCGTCGACCTCACCGGGGTCAAGAGCCTCCGGCTCGCGCCCGGCGCCGAGGTCGAGGTCAAGGCCGGCACCAGCTATCAGAAGCGGCTCTACGCCGGCGTGCCGCTCGCCTTCGGGCTGGGGCCGCACGCGGCGGCCGACGTGGTGCGCGTCACCTGGCCGAACGGGCTGATCCAGAACGAGACCGCGGCCGCCGCCGGCCGGCTCGCCGTCCGCGAGGCGCAGCGGCTCTCCGGCTCGTGCCCGATGGTGTTCGCCTGGAACGGGCGCGAGCTCGGGCTGGTCACCGACGTGCTCGGCGTGGCGCCGCTCGGCGCGGCGGCGGGCGACGGCGAGACCTTCGCCGTCGACCGCGACGAGTACGTCGAGATCGCCGCCGAGCAGCTCGTCGCCCGGGACGGCCGCTACGAGGTGCGGCTGACCGAGGAGCTGCGCGAGGTGACCTACCTCGACCGCGTCGAGCTGGTCGCCGTCGACCACCCGGCCGAGACGGCGATCGTCACCGGCGAGAAGTTCGTCGGGCCGCCGTTCCCCGAGCTGCGGCTCTACGGCGTCCGCCGACCGATCCGGCCGCTGTCCGCCCGCGACCACCGGGGCGCCGACGTCACCGCCCGCGTCCTCGCCCGCGATCGCACCTACCCGGACGGCTTCCGCCGCGACGTCGACGGCACCGCCGAGCTCCACTGGATCGAGCTCGACTTCGGCCCGGGCGCGGCGCCGGACGGGCGCGCGCTGCTGGTCCTCCACGGCTGGGTCGACTGGGCGGACGGCAGCACCTTCCTCGCCGCCTCCCAGGGCGGCCCGGGGCCGGGGCTGGTGATGCCCTCCCTGGAGGTCCAGGGCGCCGACGGCCGCTGGGCGACGGCGGTCGCGGACATGGGGCTCCCGGCCGGCAAGCCGA
This sequence comes from Thermoanaerobaculia bacterium, assembly GCA_036259515.1. GTDB lineage: Bacteria > Acidobacteriota > Thermoanaerobaculia > Multivoradales > JBCCEF01 > DATABP01. The sequence continues at coordinate 1,708 of DATABP010000189.1, forward strand.
AGACGATCGTCGTCGACCTGACGGGGAAGCTCCCGAGCGGCTGGCGCAGGCTGCGGATCGTCACCAGCCTCTGCGTCTACTGGGACGAGATCTACCTCTCCACCGACACCGGCGCGGCCGAGGCGCGGCTCACCCGCCTCTCCCCCGCCGCCGCCGACCTCCGCTTCCGCGGCTTCTCGCGGCTGATCCAGCACCCCGAGCGCAAGCAGCCGGAGTGGTTCGTCTACGGCGAGCGGCGGCTCGCGTCGACCTGGAACCCGACGCCGGGGCTCTACACCCGCTACGGAGCGGTGCGCGAGCTGCTGGAGGCGACGGACGACCGCTTCGCGATCTTCGGCTCCGGCGACGAGGTGGCGCTGTCGTTCGACGCCGGCGCGCTGCCGCCCGTGCCGGAGGGCTGGCGGCGCGACTTCCTGCTCTACGTCGTCGGGTGGGCGAAGGACGGGGACGCGAACACGGCGCACTCGCAGACGGTGGGGCCGCTCCCGTACGCGGCGATGCCGGGGTATCCGTACGCGGCGCCGCATGGGTATCCGGAGACGGAGGAGCACCGGCGGTATCTCGAGGAGTGGGTGACGCGGCCGGCGTTGGAGCTGGTGCGGCCGTTGCGGCCGGTGGCGGCGGAGCGGGGCGGTCCGCGATGAGGAGGTGGCTCGGGTTCGTTCCGATGGTGGGGATCGTGGCCGCCCTCGGGTGGGGAGAGGAGGAAAGACCCCAGGGTCCCGCGATTCGGTTCCGGGACGTGACCCGGGAGAGTGGGATCTCGTTCGTGCACTCGAACGGGGCGTCCGGGGAGAAGCTGCTGCCGGAGACGATGGGGGGCGGGGTGGCGTTCTTCGACTACGACGGGGACGGGGATCAGGACCTGCTGTTCGTCGACTCGGGGCGG
>DATABP010000190.1:0-10618 GCA_036259515.1 Thermoanaerobaculia bacterium
CGCCGGCGCCGCCCGCCGGCTGGAGCGCCCCGAGGTGGCCGCCGAGGCGCTGTCGAGGCTCCTCGCCGAGGAGCGCGACTCGCCGCTCCTCGGGCGCGCCTACGTCGAGGTCGCGGCGCTCGCCTGGGACCAGCGGCAGGCCGAGCGCGCGCTCGCCTGGCTCGCCGAGGCGCGCGACGCCGGCCTCGCCGACGACATCGCCGCCCAGGCCGAGGTCCTCGCCTGGGAGATCGGCCGCGAGACGGGCGATCGCGAGGTGCAGGCGGTGGCGGCGAAGCGGCTCCTCGTCTCCGCCCCCGACGTCGCCCGCGAGCACCAGGTGCACCGCCTCTTCGCCGGCCCGGACGGCTCGATCGACAGCTGGGAGGGCGTGCTCACGCCGGAGCAGGTGCTCGAGCGGGCGCGCTCCTGGGTGGAGCTGGGGATGGGGCGGTCGGCGATGTTCACCCTGGAGACGCTGCCGGACTCCGCCCGCGGGCTCGACTGGCGGCTCGTGATGTCCGAGGCGATGGTGCTCCAGGAGCGCGGGCGCGAGGCGCTCGACGTGCTCGACGGCGTGCGGCCGCGGAGCGAGCGCGAGCGGGTGCTCGTCGAGTGGCAGCGGGCGCGGGCCACCGGCGAGCTGGCCACCGCCCGCCGCGGCCGCGCCAACCTGCCGCTCGCCGAGCGCCGGCGCCTCCTCGCCCGCTCGCAGCGGCACCTCGAGAACGTCGTCGAGACCGGGGCCGACCGCGAGCTCTCCGTCGCCGCGCTGCGCCAGCTCTACGGCCAGCTCGCCGAGGCGGGGCTGTTCGAGGCGGCGCTCGAGAAGCTGCGCCTCCTGCGCCGGCTCGATCCCACCGACCGCACCGGCGCCGAGCCGCTGTGGGAGCGCGGCTGGCGCGACTACCTGCGCGACAACTACACCGGCGCGATCGGCTACTGGACCGAGCTCGAGGAGCTCTACCCGCGCGACCGCGAGACCCGCCGCGCCCGCTACTGGAAGGCCCGCGCCTGGGGCGAGCTCGGCGAGGCCGACCGCGCCCAGACCGCCTTCCGCGCCGTGCTCTCCGAGTCCGACGCCGCCGACTTCTACTTCGGCCGCGCCGCCGCCCGCGTCGCCGGCCCCTCCCCGGTGCCGACGGCGACCGCCAAGAGCGCCGAGGAGCCGTGGCAGATCGACCCGCTCCTCGACCGCACGCTGCGGCTCGCCGAGCTCGGGCTGGTCGGCCTCGCCGGCGAGGAGCTGGAGCTGGTCGCCGCCGAGGACGGCATCGACGAGCAGCACCTCCTGGCGATGGAGGGCCTGCTGATGGTGCGCAGCGGCGAGCCGCGCGACGGCGTCGGCATGCTGCGCGGCGCCTACCCGGCGCTCGCCAGCCCCTACCAGGCCGCCGCCCCGGCGCCGGTGCTCACCGCCTACTACCCGTTCCTCTACGGCGACGAGATCGAGGAGCACGCCCGCCGCACCCGCCTGCCGCCCCACCTCGTCGCCGGCATCATCCGCCAGGAGAGCGCCTTCGACGTGCGCGCCGAGAGCTGGGCCGGCGCCCGCGGCCTGATGCAGCTCATGCCGGCCACCGCCAAGGAGGTCGCCGGCAAGCTCGGCCGCGTCCACCGCCCGGCGGAGCTGTTCGACCCCGAGTACTCGATCCTCCTCGGCACCACCTACTTCCGCTACGTGCTCGACCGCTTCGACGGCAACGTCGAGCTGGCGCTGGCCGGCTACAACGGCGGCCCCAACCGCATCCGCCGCCTGTGGCGCGAGGCGGGCCCGAACGCCGACCTCGACTACTTCCTCGAGACCCTGCCGATCCCCGAGAGCCAGAGCTACGTCAAGCGCATCCTCGTCCTCGCCGACTCCTACCGCCAGCTCTACTGGCCGGAGGAGGAGGAGGTCGTGGCGAGCACCGAGGACGTGCGGCTGTAGGGAAGCTCGCAGGCGAAATTTGACAGATCTAAGATTGAATCTTAGATTCGTCAGATGCCCTATCTTCCACGCCGCCTCAAGGGTCCGCTCTCCGCCGCGCTCCGACTGTTCCCGGCCATCCTCGTCACCGGGCCGAGGCAGTCCGGAAAGACGACGCTACTCCGTGAGGAGCTCGGCGCCGACAGCGCGTACGTCACCTTCGACGACCCGCTGGAGCGCGAGAACGCCCGCACCGATCCCGAAGGCTTCCTCGACCGCTTCGGCGAGCGCCGGGCGATTCTCGACGAGGTGCAGTACGTCCCCGAGTTGTTCCAGTACTTGAAGCTCCGCATCGACCGGGAGCGGGACGAGCGGGGGCGGTGGCTGTTGACCGGCTCCCAGCAGTTCGGGCTGATGGCGAACGTCGGCGAGTCGCTCGCTGGCCGCATCGCCATCCTCGAGCTCCTTCCGCTCGGCATCGACGAGTTGCCGGAGGGCGAGCGGCGAGACGTCGAGCGGGCGGTCTGGTTGGGGGGCTATCCGGAGCCGCGACTGCGCTCCGAGCTGCGCGACCTATGGATGCGCTCGTATGTGCGCACCTACGTCGAGCGCGACGTGCGTCAGCTGCAGAACGTCCGCGATCTGCGTGCCTTCGAAACTTTCGTGGCGCTGTGCGCCAGCCGCCACGGACAGGAGCTCAACATGGCTTCGCTGTCGCGCGAGGCAGGGATCGCCCAGCCGACGGTGAAGGCGTGGGTCGGCGCGCTCGAGGCCGCCTACCTCGTGTGGCTCCTGCCGCCGTACTTCGCGAGCTTCGGCAAGCGAGTGGTCCGCTCGCCGAAGCTCTATTTCCTCGATCCCGGGCTCGCCGCCACCCTCACCCGTCAGCCCACGGCCGAAGCGGCGCTCGCCGGCGCGATGGGCGGCGCGCTGTTCGAAGGGCTGGTGGTCGCCGAGGCGGTGAAGGCGTTCACCCATGCCGGGCTGCGGCCGGAGCTCTTCTTCTGGCGTTCGCAGGATGGACTCGAGGTCGATCTCCTGCTGCCGCTGGGCGGTCGTCTGGTCCCGGTGGAGGTCAAGTCGACAGCGACGCCGACGCCGCGCCACGCCCGGCCGCTCGACCGCTTCAGCCGCCTCGCCGGCGAGACGGCCGCCGAGCACGGTCTCCTCGTCTGCCGGGTGGCCGAGGAGCGCCCGCTCCCCGGCGGGCACCTGGCGCTGCCTTGGTGGCGGCTGCCGGGGTGGATCGAGGAGCGGCTGGGCGGCTGAGCGCCTTCTGCCGCGACCCCGCCGGTCGCCCGCGCCCCCAGACTGCCTGATTTTCCGCTGGCCTTCCGCAGCTTTTTCCGGCCGTTTTCGGGGGCTTTTCCGCTCCATCTAGGGGTTTTCAGCTTGACAGCCACAACATCTAGCGTCAGGATCGTCCTCCCGTTGCGGACTGTCACACATGCGATCCAGCCCCTCGCCGTGGGGCGCGGCTTGATGGGAACGACAACGCCAGCAGGGCCCCGGAGCCGGGGCCGACACCCCGAGGAGGAGTCACGATGGTGAGCGAGCCGAGCGTCCAGTCCCCCACCCCGAGCGACCAGGCCACCCGGAGGGTGGCGGCGGAGGCGGTGCTCGCCACCGAAGCCGCCGACGAAGCGGCCGGCGCGGCGGCCGGCCGGGGGCTGACGTTCCGGCGCCGCTACACCACCCCGGGGGTGCACCCGTTCGACGCCGTCGAGTGGGAGCGCCGCGACGCGGTGATCGGCAACGAGCGCGGCGAGAAGATCTTCGAGCAGCGCGGCGTCGAGGTGCCGAAGTCGTGGAGCCAGACGGCGACCAACGTCGTCGTCTCGAAGTACTTCCGCGGCCAGCTCGACACCCCCGGGCGCGAGACCTCGGTGCGCCAGCTCATCGGCCGGGTGGTCGACACGATGACCGGCTGGGGGCGCGCCGGCGGCTACTTCGCGAGCGAGGAGGACGCCGAGACCTTCTCCGCCGAGCTGACCCACGTCCTGCTCCACCAGATGGCGTGCTTCAACTCGCCGGTGTGGTTCAACGTCGGCATCGAGGCGAAGCCGCAGTGCTCGGCGTGCTTCATCAACTCGGTCGAGGACTCGATGGACTCGATCCTCACCCTCGCCAAGACCGAGGGCATGCTGTTCAAGTACGGCTCGGGCACCGGCTCGAACCTGTCGAAGCTGCGCGGCTCGCGCGAGCACCTCGCCGGCGGCGGCACGGCGTCCGGGCCGGTGTCGTTCATGCGCGGCTTCGACTCCTTCGCCGGGGTGATCAAGAGCGGCGGCAAGACGCGGCGCGCCGCGAAGATGGTGATCCTCGACGCCGACCACCCGGACGTCCTCGACTTCATCCGCTCGAAGGCGGTGGAGGAGAAGAAGGCGTGGGCGCTCCTCGAGGCGGGCTACGACGGCGGCTTCGCGCCCGGCGGCGCCTACGACTCGGTGCAGTACCAGAACGCCAACCACTCGGTGCGCGCGTCGGACGCCTTCATGCGCGCGGTGGTCGAGGGCGGCAAGTGGACGACGACGGCGCGGCTCGACGGCCGGGCGATCGAGACCCACGAGGCGGCCGACCTGATGCGCGAGATCGCCGAGGCGGCCTGGCTGTGCGGCGACCCGGGGATGCAGTACGACACCACGATCAACGACTGGCACACCTGCGCCAACACCGACCGCATCCACGCCTCGAACCCGTGCTCGGAGTACATGTTCCTCGACGACACGGCGTGCAACCTGGCGTCGCTCAACCTGATGAAGTTCTACCACCCGGAGCGCGGCTTCGAGGTGGAGAGCTTCCGCCACGCCTGCGAGGTGGTGATCTCGGCGATGGAGATCGTCGTCGACAACGCCAGCTACCCGACGCCGCGGATCGCCGAGAACTCGCACCGCTTCCGGCCGCTCGGCCTCGGCTACGCCAACCTGGGCGCGCTCCTGATGGCGCGCGGGGTGCCCTACGACTCCGACGCCGGCCGCGACTACGCCGCCGCGGTCACCGCGCTGATGAGCGGCACCGCCTACGCGCAGTCGGCGCGGCTCGCCGAGGCGCAGGGCCCGTTCGCCGGCTACGAGGAGAACCGCGAGCCGATGCTGCGCGTGATGCGCAAGCACCGCGACGCGACGAGGGAGATCGACTCGGCGCACGTGCCGCTCGAGCTCCTCCGCGCGGCCAAGGCCTCCTGGGACGAGGTCGTCGAGCTCGGCAGCGAGCACGGCCTCCGCAACAGCCAGATCTCGGTGCTCGCGCCCACCGGCACGATCGCCTTCATGATGGACTGCGACACCACCGGCGTCGAGCCCGACATCGCGCTCGTCAAGTACAAGAAGCTGGTCGGCGGCGGGATGATCAAGCTCGTCAACCAGACGGTGCCGCTGGCGCTCCAGCGCTTGGGCTACGACAAGGACGAGGTGCAGGCGATCGTCGAGTACGTCGACGAGAACGACACCATCGAGGGTGCGCCGGGCCTCGCGGACGAGCACCTGCCGGTCTTCGACTGCGCCTTCAAGCCGGCCAAGGGCCAGCGCTCGATCCACTGGATGGGGCACCTCAAGATGCTCGCCGCCACCCAGCCGTTCATCTCCGGGGCGATCTCGAAGACGATCAACATGCCCGAGGACGCCACGGTCGAGGACATCGCCGACGCCTACGTCGAGGGCTGGCGGCTGGGGCTCAAGGCGGTGGCGATCTACCGCGACGGCTCGAAGCGCAGCCAGCCGCTGTCGACCAAGAAGGACGAGGCGGCCGCGGCGATCCCGCCCGAGGAGCGCCGCGCGGTGCGCGTCAAGCTCGCCGACGAGCGGCAGGCGGTGACCCACAAGTTCTCGGTCGCCGAGCACGAGGGGTACATCACCGTCGGGCTCTACGAGAACGGCCAGCCGGGCGAGATCTTCCTCACCATGGCGAAGCAGGGCTCGACCGTCTCCGGCCTCGTCGACTCCTTCGCCACCGTGGTGTCGATCGCGCTCCAGTACGGCGTCCCGCTCGCGACGCTGGTCGACAAGCTCTCCCACACCCGCTTCGAGCCCGCCGGGATGACCAAGAACCCGGAGATCCCGTTCGCCAAGTCGATCACCGACTACATCGCGCGCTGGCTGGCCTCGCGCTTCCTGTCGCGCGACGAGAAGATGGCGGCCGGGGTGATCGTGCGCGAGGAGGCGGCGGGGGAGGCGGGTGCGGCGGCGGCGAAGCCGGCCACGAAGGCGGCCGGCGCGGCGAAGTCGGCGGCGAACGGCCACGCCAACGGCCACGCGAACGGCAACGGCGCGGCGCTGGCCGCCGAGGCGGCGCAGCCCCTCGTCACCTTCATCGCCGACTCGCCGTCCTGCCACGAGTGCGGCGCGATCATGGTGCGCAACGGCTCCTGCTACAAGTGCCTCAACTGCGGCTCGACCAGCGGGTGCAGCTAAAGAGGAGAGGAGCGAACGCGGTGAGCTGGTTCGTCGCCAGACTGCGGGACGACGTCGACCCTGGGCTCCAGACCGGAGCCCTGGTCCACCGCTTCGAGTGGCTCTCCGTCGCGCTCGCCGCCTCCGGCGAGGACGCCGCCGCCCTGGCCCTCTTCGCCGCCGCCGGCCCCGGCGGCACGGCGGCGGCGCCCGAGGTCTACCTCACCCCCGGCTGCGAGCCGTTCCTGCGGCTGCTGCTGGAAGGGCTGGAGCCGCGCGCCTGCGAGCCGCCGGCTCCGGAGCGGCTGGTCCGGCTGGGGGGCGGGGCAGGGTGGCGCGATGGGTTCCTGGCGCGGCGGCAGCCCGCCTGAAGGGCTCACGACCCGCGAAGGCAGCGCGGGTCGGTGAAGCATTCGCGGTGCCGTCTGGCGCCTCCGCGCGGTGACCCGCTCGACGGCGGGCCGGCCCTCAGAGCGTTCCGCCCGTGCCTCCGCCGGTCCGCCCCTGGCTGCCCGCGGCCGCCCGCTCCTCGCCCACCGTCGTGCCCCGCGGCGTCTTCTGCTGCGCGTCGAGGTCGATGCCGCGCTTCGCCAGCACCTTGTTGAGCCGGTCGTAGAGGTTCTTGCCGAGCAGGCCCTGGGCGGCGCCGGCGACGTCGGCGATGACCTTGCGGACGTCCTCGGGGCCGCTCCAGTGGCGGCGGGCGTAGGGCTCGAGCTCGCCGCCGAAGGCGTGGGCGAGGACGGCGGTGGCGAGCACCAGGTCGTCGAGGTAGCCGACGCCGCCGACCATCGCCTCCGGGAAGAGGTCGATCGGGAGGACGAAATAGGCGAGCGCGCCGCCGATCATCGTGCGCGCCGAGGCCGGCACGTCGCGGTCGAGCGACAGGCGCACGAGGAGGATGAAGACGTCGGGGACGAGGAGGAGCGCGCGCACCGTCGCCGGCGCCAGCTTGCCGCCGCGGCGCTCGACGGCGGCGAGGATGCGGCCGCGCAGGCGGTCGTAGAAGGAGAGGAGGCCGGAGGTCGGCTGGTGCTCGCCGCCCGTGAACGCGCGCTCGGAGCCCCGCTGGTCGCCGCCGGCGGCCTCGGTCGGCGAGGAGTCGCCGGTCGAGCGCCGCGCCACCCGCGCCTGCGCCTCGTAGTCCTCGGCCACCGCCTCGGCGAGATCGTCGTCGTCGGTGTCGCGCTTCAGCTCGTCGAGGCGGGTGTCGAGGTCGTCCCTGGTCATCGTCGTCGTCTCCTGGCTCATCGCGATCTCCTCCCAGTCTAGCCGCGGCGGGCTGCCGTGGACTGGCGGAGGCTTCAAGCGACGTGCCAGGGGCCGCGACGGCCCGCGGTCAGGCGCGATCGAGCAGCTCGAGCACCCGGCCCACCGCCTCGTCGACCGCCACCGGCACCTTCTCCCGGTCGCGCCGCAGCGACAGCTCGACCTTGCCCTCGGCGAGCGAGCGGGCGCCGACCACCAGGCGCACCGGGAAGCCGACCAGGTCGGCGTCCTTGAACTTCACCCCCGGGCGCTCGTCGCGGTCGTCGTAGAAGACGTCGGCGCCGCGCTCGCGGAGCTCGCCGTAGAGGCGCTCGGCGGCGCGGCCGACCTCCGGGTCGTCGGGGTTGAGCGCCGCGAGCAGCACCTCGAAGGGGGCCAGCGGGCGCGGCCACACGATGCCGTCGGCGTCGTGGTTCTGCTCGATCGCGGCGGCGACGGTGCGGCCGATGCCGAGGCCGTAGCAGCCCATCCTCATCGGGTGGTCCTCGCCCTGCTCGTCGGTGTAGTTGCAGGCCATCGCCTGCGAGTACTTGGTGCCGAGCTTGAAGATGTGCCCGGTCTCGATGCCGCGGAAGAGCTCGAGCGTGCCCTCGCAGCGCGGGCAGGCGTCGCCGGCGCCGACGAGGAGGAGGTCGCCCCTCTCGAGCTCGCCCGCCACGTCGCGGCTCCAGTCGACGTCGCAGAGGTGGGCGTCGGCCCGGTTGGCGCCGCAGACGAAGCCGACGAGGTCGGCGGCGGAGCGGTCCACGACCAGCCGCACGTCGCCGGCGAGCCCCACCGGCCCGGCGAAGCCGGGGGGGGCGCCGGTGGCGGCGCGCACCTTGTCCTCGCCGGCGAGGGTGAGGTGCTGGACGCCGAGCAGGTTGGCGAGCTTGATCTCGTTGACCTCGCGGTCGCCGCGCACCACCGCCGCCACCAGCCCCTGCTCGGTGTCGTAGAGGAGGGTCTTGACGATGCGGTCGGGCGCGAAGCCGAGGAACTTCGCCACGTCCGGCACCGAGGTGACGCCGGGGGTGGCGACCTCGCGCCGCTCGCCGGGCGCCGCCTCGCCGGCGCCGCGCTCGGGCGGCGGCAGCGGCCGGGTCTCGGCCTTCTCGACGTTCGCCGCGTAGCCGCACTCCGGGCAGCGGACGACGGCGCTCTCGCCGGTGTCGGCGACCACCATGAACTCGTGCGACGAGGAGCCGCCGATCGCCCCGGTGTCGGCCTCGACGACGTTGAAGTCGAGGCCGCAGCTCTCGAAGATGCGGCGGTAGGCGGCGAGCATCGCGTCGTAGGTCGCGTCGAGGCTCGCGGCGTCGACGTGGAACGAGTAGCCGTCCTTCATCAGGAACTCGCGGCCGCGCATCAGACCGAAGCGGGGGCGGATCTCGTCCCGGAACTTGGTCTGGATCTGGTAGAGGTTGAGCGGGAGCTGGCGGTAGGACTTGACGTCCCGGCGCACGGTGTCGGTGATCACCTCCTCGTGCGTCGGGCCGAAGCAGAACTCGCGCTCGTGGCGGTCGGTGAGGCGCAGGAGCTCCTTGCCGTAGACCTGCCAGCGCCCGGACTCCTGCCACAGCTCGGCCGGCTGCACCGCCGGCATCGACAGCTCGACGGCGCCGGCGGCGTCGAGCTCGCGGCGGACGATCGCCATCAGCTTCTGGAGCGAGCGCCAGCCGGCCGGCAGGTAGGTGTAGATGCCGGCGGCGACCTTGCGGATCGCCCCGGCGCGCACCATCAACTGGTGGCTGATCACCTCGGCGTCGGCGGGCACCTCGCGGGTGGTGAACAGGTAGTAGCGGCTCCAGCGCATGGCGGGTCCTCGGGTGGCGGTGCTCGGGGGTGCGTTCGCGGCGACGCGGCGGGGCGGCGCCCCGGAGCACGGATGCTACACGCTGCGGGAAGCCGCTACGACTTGCTCAGCGTCGCCGCCGGGTCGACCCGCGCCGCCCGCCGCGCCGGCAGCAGGCTGGCGACCAGCGCCACCGCGGAGAGCACCGCGACCACCGCGGCGTAGGTCGCCGGGTCGCGCACCGCGACGCCGAACACCTGCTCCTCGAGGAACCGCCCGGCCGCCGCGGCCCCGGCGATGCCGCACCCGACGCCGACCGTGAGCGCCGGCAGCGTGCGCCGCACCATCAGGCCGACGGCGTGCCGCGGCGTCGCCCCCACCGCCATCCGCACGCTGATCTCCCGCCGCCGCTGCTCGACGCCGTGCGCCACCGTGCCGTAGATCCCCACCGCCGCGAGCAGCAGCCCGGTGGCGCCGAGGACGGTGAGGAGGAAGGTGTTGAAGCGCGTGGTGGCGATCGAGCCGCCCACCCGCTCCTCGAGCGTGCCGACGTCGTAGAGCGGTAGCTCGGGGTCGACGCGCGCCACCGCCAGCCGCAGCGCCGGCACGATCGCCTCCGGCTCCCGCTCGGTGCGCACCAGGACGTCCATCGTCCCCTGGAGCCAGCGCCAGGCGTCGGGCGGCGCCTGCGCCATCGGCAGGTAGAACTCCGGCGCCGGCTCGGTGGCGAGGCTCCACGGGCGGGTGTCGGCGACGATGGCGACCACCGTCTTGAGCGTGCCGTCGCAGCAGTCCACCCGGCGGCCGAGCGCGCCCTCCGGGTAGAGGCGGCGCGCCGCCGTCTCGGAGAGCGCCATCACCTTGGGCGCGCCGGCGCGGTCGGCGGCGGTGAAGGGGCGGCCGCGCAGGACGTCGAGGCCGAGGGTGTCGAAGTGCTCCGGCCCGATCAGCCGGAGCTGCGACTGGACCACCGCCTCCGGCGAGAACTCCACCCCCTCGGGGAGGAGGCCGTTGCTCGAGTCGCCGCCGCCCATCGGCGCTCGGCTGGTCAGCGACGCGGCGGCGACACCGGGCACCGCGCGCACCGCCTCGACGATGCGCTCGAAGGCGGCGGTCACCTGCGCCGGCTCGGGGTAGCGGGTGGCCGGCAGCGACAGGCGCACGACGAGGAGGTCCTCGACGTCGAAGCCGGGATCGACGCGGCCGAGCTCGATGCCGCTGCGGATGAGGAGCCCGGCGGCGACGAGCAGCACCAGCGAGAGCCCGACCTCGGCGGCGACCAGCGCGCCGCGGGTGCGG
>DATABP010000191.1:0-1534 GCA_036259515.1 Thermoanaerobaculia bacterium
GCCGCCGCCAGGTCGGCGCCCGCCGCCAGCGCCCCGTGCCCCAGCTCGGCGGCCAGCCGCTCCGCCTCGTCGGCGCTCGAGCGGTAGTGGACGATCACCCGCGCACCGCGCGCGGCCAGCTCGCGGCTGATCGCCTCCCCCACCCGCACCGCGCCGCCGGTGACCAGCACGGTGCGGCCGGCGAGCGGCGTGGGGCGGCGGCGGTCGGGGTCGGCGGGCGGCGTGGTCATCGGCGGCGGGTCTCCGAAAGGGCGGCCCCTATAATCGCACTCCCATGCTGCGGCCGCGGATCCTCGACCGGTACCTCGTCCGCGAGATCCTCGGGCCGCTCGCGCTCGGCTTCCTGGTCTACACCTTCATCCTGCTGATCCGCTTCCTGTTCGACTCGGCGGCGCTGATCATCCGCCGCGGGCTCGACGCCGCGGTGGTCGGCGAGATGCTGCTCTACAACCTGCCGAACATCGTGGTGCTCACCATCCCGATGTCGCTCCTCTTCGGCATCCTGATCGCCGTCGGCCGGCTGGCCTCGGACTCGGAGCTCGTGGCGCTGCGCTCGTCCGGGGTCAGCCTGATCACGCTCTACCGGCCGATCCTGATCGTCTCCGGCCTCTTCACCGTCCTCAACACGGCGCTGATGGTGTGGGCGCTGCCCTGGGGCAACAGCTCCTCCGTCGAGCTGACGGCGCGGATCATCGCCGAGACCGTCGCCCGCCAGGTCGAGCCGCGCGTCTTCTACCCGGAGTTCGAGGGGACGCTCCTCTACGTCTTCGAGACCTCGCCGGACGACGCCCGCTGGCGCGGGGTCTTCCTCGCCCAGAGCCTGCCGACCCAGCGCAACCAGGTGACGATCGCCGACTGGGGGGAGCTGAAGATCGACGAGGCGCGCGACCGGGTGGTCATCGAGCTGACCGACGCCTGCACCCACGAGGTCGACCTCGGCAGCCCCGGCTCCTACCAGGTGAGCTGCAACGAGCGCGTGGAGAGGGTGCTCCAGGACGAGTTCTCGGAGACGCAGCGGGCGCAGTTCTCGGGCGTCAAGCGGGTGCGCGAGCAGTCGATCCCCGAGCTGCTGGCCACCCTGCGCGACCCGGCGTCGAGCCCCGAGCTGCGCAACCTGGCGCGGGTCGAGATCCACAAGAAGTTCTCGATCCCGGTCGCCTGCCTGGTGTTCGGGCTGTGCGCGCTGCCGCTCGGCTTCAACAACCGGCGCGGCGGCAAGGCGTCCGGCTTCGCGCTGTCGATCGCCGTCATCCTGGTCTACTACATCCTGCTCAACAACGGCGAGAACGCGGCACAGTACGGCAAGATGTCGCCCTGGCTGGCGATGTGGCTGCCCAACGTCGTGCTCGCGGTCGGCGGCGTGCTGCTCCTCCTCCGCCGCAACCGCGACAAGAGCCTGCTCCTCACCCGCATCGACCGTTGGGTGCGGCACGACCTGTGGCGGCGCATCCTGCGCCTCAAGCGGCGCCGCGAGGCCCGGCAGCAGGTGCGGCGGGCGCGGCAGCTGGCGCGCCGGGAGCGCGGCGGCGGCGGC
>DATABP010000192.1:0-2691 GCA_036259515.1 Thermoanaerobaculia bacterium
GCTCGTCGGATTCGAAGATCGCCCGGGTCCCCCGACCCGCCCACGCGCCCGGGCGAAGCGGCGATTGTACACGAACGGCCGCGGGGGAAGGCTGGTAGGCGCTAGCGGACTCGAACCGCTGACCTCTACCGTGTGAAGGTAGCGCTCTAACCGGCTGAGCTAAGCGCCTGAGCGGGACTTCGTCTCGCCGCCCGGGGGCGGGAGCGCGGAGTATAACCGATGGGGGCGGGGAATCGTTCCCGGGAGGCGGAGTGTCGGCACGGCGCCGCGGGGCAGGCCCTGCACCTCCGGTCGCTCGATCGCAGATCGTGTCGTCGAGCGGCACCCGCGGTCACCGGGCAGCCGATGGAATGGGTGGTGCCGCGCGGAAGCGTGTGAGAGCTGTTGGGGTGCCGATCGGCAGGGTGTGGTAGGCCCGAGCGGACTTGAACCGCTGACCTCTACGATGTCAACGTAGCGCTCTAACCAACTGAGCTACGGGCCTTCTCCTGCTGCAGGCCACGGCGATCGCCGCGGCGGGATGGGGAGGCTAGCAGAGGCTCCCGAGGGCGTCAACGCGCGGCGGGCGGCGGGCGATTCCCGGGTTCACTCGCCGCGGCCCGGCCAGGGCAGGTCGGGCTGCTCGCGGCGGAAGGTCTCGAGGTCGGCGAGGGTCAGGGTGAGCAGCGCCTCCCGGTCGCCGAGCCGCACGCGGACGTGGAGCGGCGGGGAGTCGGTGCCGAGCTCCGCCGGGCCCTCGGCGACGTGGCGCGCGTAGGGCGCCCCGGTCTGCCGCCGCTCGCGGAGGACGCGGGCCTGGTGGCCGACCATCTCCAGCCAGTCCTCGACGCCGAGGGCGGCGAACACCTTGTCCAGCCGGTCCGACTTCACCGTGCCGCCCTCCTCGATGCGGCGGATTGTGGAGTCGCTGACGCCGGACCTCTGCTCCAGCTCGCCGAAGGTGAGCCCCTGCTCCTCGCGCAGGCGTTTCGCCACCGCGCCGAGGTCGGCGAACAGCTTGTGCGGGGATGCCATGGCGCGACTCTGCACATCTCGACGCGACGCCGCAAGCGCCAAGTGGTTGAGCCCACTGAGGTTGATCGCCGCGAGCGGGATGTTTTCCCCGCTCGGCGAGCCGCGGCGGCGCTCGCCGTCGCGTCCCGCAACGAAAAAGGCTCAGGCCCGAGGTTCGTCGAAAACGTCGCTCGGGACGCGGTGAGTTGCCGGAAACAGCGACCGGCGGGGTGCCCGGGCGCGACGCGGCAGCCCTCAGCCCGCCCGCTCCACCTCGCACCACCACCCCTTGAGGTACTCGCCCTGGGGGTGGGTGATCGCCACCGGGTGGTCCGGCGCCGCCGCCAGCGGGGCGAGCAGCCGGACCCGCACGCCGGCCTCGACCGCGGCGGCGAACAGCACTTGGCGGAACAGCTTGGCGTCGATCGCGCCGGAGCAGGAGAAGGTGAGGAGGTGGCCGCCGCTCTCGACGCGGGCGAAGGCGAGGCGGTTGAGGTCCTTGTAGGCGCGGGCGGCGCGGTCGACCTCGCCGCGCCGGCGGGCGAGCGGCGGAGGGTCGCAGATCACCAGCCCGGAGCGCTCCTCGCGCCGGCGCAGGTCCTCGAAGACGTTGTCGCGCACCCAGAGGGCGCGCTCGGCCGGCAGCTCCGGGTTGAGCGGGTAGAGCGCCTGCCCGCGCTCGACGAGCCGCGGCGACGACTCGACGTGGACCACCCGCGCGGCGCCGCCGCGCAGCGCGTAGAGCCCGAAGGCGCCGCCGTGGGCGAAGAGGTCGAGCACCGTGCGGCCGCCGGCCAGCCGCTCGGCCAGCCGCCGGTTGTCGCGCTGGTCGCAGTAGAAGCCGGTCTTCTGCCCGCCGGCGATCTCGGCGGTGAAGACGAGGCCGCTCTCGGTGAAGCGCGCCTCCCGCGGCGCCTCGCCGGCGATCGCCTCCTCGCCGCCGGCCGCGAGCCCCTCCGCCCGCCGTCCGGCGACGTCGTTCGACTGCACGATCGCGCTCCCCGGGAACGCCGCCGCGAGCGCCGCGTACGCCTCCCCGCGCACCGCCTCGAGCCCGGCCGAGGTCACCTGCGACACCAGCGCGTCGCCGAAGCGGTCCACCGTCCACCCCGGCAGCCCGTCGCCTTCGGCGTTGACGACCCGGTAGCCGGTGGTCTCCGGCCCCACCACCGTCTCGCGCAGCCGCATGGCCGCCGCCAGCCGCTCGGCGAAGAGGCCGCGGTCGATCGGCCGCTCCGCCACCGCGCCCGAGGTCATCATCCGCACCCGGATCTGGCTCGCCGGGCTGAACAGGCCGCTCCCCAGCGCCCGCCCGTCCGCCGCCACCACCCGCGCCGGGCCCGCGGCACCGCTTCCCTCGACGGACGCGACGGCGCCCGAGAACACCCACGGGTGCCCGTCCCGCACGGGCGCTTCGCGGCCGGGCACCAGGCATACGACGGCGACGGCGGAGGAAGTCTCGGCAGAGCTCATCCGCCCACCATAGCCCACTCCTCGGAAGGCAATGGGACGGCGGCGAACGATCCGACACTCCAGGCCCCTCTCCCGAGCTCCCGAGCCGCCGGCAGTTCTTCCCCGCCAGGAAGTGCGCGTGCCCCCGGGAACCGGGCCGCCCCGCGCCCGCGGCCCCTCGGCACTCCCCCCGGCCTGCCGCTCCTCTACCCGCGCTCCGCCCCCACCTCCGCCGCCGTCCGCACC
>DATABP010000193.1:0-3440 GCA_036259515.1 Thermoanaerobaculia bacterium
CTCGACACCGAGCTCCAGCTCAAGGGCGAGAGCGGCGACCCCGACACCGCGCTCGCCCACCTGGTGGCGCGGCTGGCCGGGGCGCCGGCGGCTCAGCGCGGCCGCGCGACGACGTAGGTGAAGTCGCTCGACAGGACGCCGTGCTCGACGAGCGTCCGCTCGAACAGGAAGATCAGCCGCAGGATCGACAGCTCGCGCTCGTCCTCGAGATCGAAGCTGGCCATCACGTGGGTGAGCAGGTCGTGGAGCAGGGTGCCGCCGTAGTCCTTCCGCTCGACGATCTCGAAGGACTGCTCGAGGACGGGGAGGATCTCCGCCGAGCGCACCGCCTCGCTGGGATCCATCGCGATCATGTCCTCGACGGTCGGGCGGAGGAGGCGCTCGAGCGGCGCTCCGCCGTGCTCGCTCCAGCGGTTCTTCTTCGGGAGCCGGGCCAGCAGGCGGTTGCCCAGCTCGAGCTGGAGGTCGGTCCACTGGAAGCGGCTGGGCCCGACGAACTCGTTGAACATGAAGACGCCCCCCGGCTTCAGCGCGCGGCGTACCTCCTCGAACACGCGCTCCAGCGCCTCGAAGTGATGGAGCGCCATCTTGGCGACCACGAAGTCGTAGACGCCGGGCTCGAGCCGGATGCGGTTGACGTCCTGGACCTCGTAGCGGATGCGCTCCCCTCCCGGGTGCTCGGCGGCCAGCCGCCGGGCGAGGCGGATCGACGCCGGGCTGGCGTCGACCGCGTCGATGAGGTGCGCCGCCCCGGCGTCGATCAGGCTCCGCTCCAGGTTGCCGCCGCCGCAGCCGAGGCTCAGCGCCCGCTCGACCGGTCGGTCGGGGACGTGGGTGCGCAGGAAGTGCTCGATGTAGTAGACGGAGCGGTCGCCCGAGACCTGGGGGCGGATGTGCTCCTCCTCGATGAGATCCCAGTCGAGCCAGCCCTTGAGCTCCTTGCTCTCCACCCGGGTGACCAGGGAATCCCAGTGGCTGGCGCCTCCCTCCGGCGGCGCCGCCCCGGCGGCGTCCTCGATCGGTTCCGGCGGCCGCGGGTGCGAGGGCCGGGCGCGGCGGAGCGCCAGCAGCCGTCGCCACCAGGCGTGCAGCCGCGGACGAGCCCGCACGAAGCGCCGCAACCGCAACATCGCAGGGGACCTCTGGCGGCTCATGTCGTGCGTCGGCTCGGTCGAAGAGGGCGGGACGTCGAGCCCCGGATGCTACAGGACGAGGGGCCGTCGCCGGCCGGCTATGATCGGCGCGCCATGAGCGATCCCGCCGCCGCCCCGCCGATCGTCCGCCGCGCCGAGTCCGTCCCCGCCACCCCCGTCGCCGCCGGCACCGCCGCCAGCGTGCAGGTGCTGCTCGGCGAGGGGGACGGCATGCCGTGCTTCGCGATGCGGCGGTTCACGATGGGCGAGGGCGGCGGCATGCCGCGGCACACCAACCAGGTCGAGCACGAGCAGTACGTGCTCGCCGGGCGGGCGCGGGTCACCGTCGGCGAGCGGGTGCACGAGGTCGCCGCCGGCGAGGTGCTCTACATCCCCGCCGGCACGCCGCACTCCTACGAGGTCGTCGAGGCGCCGTTCGAGTTCCTGTGCATGGTGCCGAACCGGCCGGACCGGATCGAGATCGTCGGCGACTGATCGGCCCCTGCCGCGCCCTCAGCCGCCCTGCACGAAGCCGACGATCTCCACCCGGTCGCCGCCCGCGAGCGGGGTGGCGGCGTAGCGGTCGCGGGGGAGGATGGCGCCGTTGTGCTCGACCGCGACGGTGCGCGGGTGGCGGCCGAGCTCGGCCAGGAGGTCGGCGAGCGTGCTGCCGGCGCCCAGCCGGCGCGGCTCGCCGTTGACCAGCACTTCGATCGACGCGGCCGGCATCGAGCCGCTCACAGGAGCTGCTTGAGCTCGGCCGGGCCGAGCGTCGAGGAGGCGCTGATGATCAGCGCCGCGGTGCCGCGGCCGAGCACCGGGATCTCGAAGTCGAGGCGGAGGCGGCCGCCCTCGTCGGTGCGGCCGCGGGCGAGGTTCCGGGGCTCGCTGACGGTGGAGATCATGCGCACCGTCACCTCGGCGTCGGCGACCGGCGCGCCGGTGCGGGAGGACGCCGCCTGGAGCTCGAGCGAGGCGTCGCGGCCCAGGGCGAAGGCGGTCTCGCCGGCGAAGGAGAGGACGAGCTGCTCCTGCTCGGCCTCGGCGGAGAGGTAGTCGAGGATCACCTGGTCGAGGGTGCGGTCGGCCTCGTCCTCGGCCAGCGCCAGGCCGCCGCGAGCGTGGCCGTTGGCGCCGGCGCCGTTCGCGGCCGCCTGCGTCGCGGGAGTGGGGAGCGGGCCGGTGCCGGGCATCGCCGTGCCGCCGCGCAGCTCGGCGAGCTTGCGGTCGAAGCGGCCGTGGCGGATGGCGGCGATCATCGTGCGGTGCTGGCGCTCCATCACCGCCACCACCGCCGTGTCGCCGTCGCCGGCGGCGAGGAGCTCGGCGTAGCCGGAGCGGCGCGAGGCGAGCACCTGCCCGCCGACGTAGACCAGGCTCTCGACGTAGGGGTTGCCGGCTCCCTTGTCCTCGGTCTGGACGTGGAAGACGACCTCGTTGTGCCGGACGTCGGTGTTGTAGCCGGTGATCATCCGCGGCAGCGCTCGGCTCTCCGGGTTCGGTGGCGCCGCATCCGTCGCCGGAAGCGCGGGAGAGGGCGGCCCCGGCTGAGCAGAAGATTCTACGGTCGCCGCCGCGGGACGGTCAAGGAACGTGCCGCGGCCGCGGCGGCGCTCCCGCCTCGACCCCTCTCGGCGGTAGGATCGGAGCGATGATCTCCCGCCGACCCGGAACCGCCGGCTCCGCCGCGAGCCGCCGCGGAGCCCGCCTCGCGCTCCTCCTGCTGCCGGTCGTCGTCCTCGCCGGCTGCGACGCCGGCTCGGCGACCGCCTCCGCCCCCGGCGCCGCCGGCGAGGCGCCGCAGCCGCCCGCCGCCGCCGGGGCGATGGCGCCGAACCTGGCGCCCGCCGCCGACGGCTCGCTGCTCCTCTCCTGGCTGGAGCCGGACGGCGACGGCCACCGGCTGCGGGTGGCGCGCTTCGCCGGCGGGGAGTGGGGGGAGCCCTCGACGGTCGCCGCCGGCGACGACTTCTTCGCCAACTGGGCGGACGTGCCGTCGGTGGTCGAGGACGGCGACGGCACCCTGTTCGCCCACTGGCTGGCGCGGCTCGGCGGCGGAACGTATGCCTACGGCGTCGAGCTCGCCCGCTCGGACGACGGCGGCGCCACCTGGCGGCAGCTCGGGCTGCTCCACGCCGACCGCTCGCCGACCGAGCACGGCTTCGTCACCCTGCTGCCGACGGGGAGCGCCGTCGAGGCGGTGTGGCTCGACGGGCGGGCGACGGCGGGCGGCGGCGCGATGACGCTGCGCGCGCGGCGGCTCGGCGGCGGCTCGGCGCCCGGCCCGGAGGCGGTGATCGACGACGC
>DATABP010000194.1:0-9956 GCA_036259515.1 Thermoanaerobaculia bacterium
CGGGCCGTTCGCGCCCGGTCGGGTCGCCCGCGCATGATCATCGCCGTCGACGCCATGGGGGGAGACCACGCGCCGCGCTCGACGGTGGAGGGCGCGGTCGCCGCGGCGCGCCGGGACGGCGTCGGGGTGCTCCTGGTCGGCGAGCGCGCGGCGGTCGAGCGTGAGCTCGGCGTCGTCGGCCGGGTTCCGTCGCACGTCGAGGTGGTCCACGCCGACGAGGTGGTGGCGATGTGCGATCCGGCGGTGGCGCCGATCCGCCAGAAGCGCCGCTCCTCGCTCCGCGTGTGCGCCGACCTCGTCGCCTCCGGCCGCGCCCAGGCGATGGTCACCGCCGGCCACACCGGCGCCGCGATGATCGCCGCCAAGATGGTGATCGGCGCCATCCCCGGCGTCGACCGGCCGGCGCTGGCCGCCGTGGTGCCGAACGACGGCGGCCGCACCGTGCTCCTCGACGTCGGCGCCAACGTCGATTCGAAGCCCTCGCAGCTCCGCGAGTTCGCGGTGATGGGCCACTCCTACGCCCAGGAGGTGCTCGGCACGCCGTCGCCGCGGGTGGGCCTGCTGTCGATCGGCGAGGAGGACGGCAAGGGCACCGGGGCCACCCGCGAGGTGCTCAAGGTGCTCAAGACCACCGGCCTCAACTTCATCGGCAACGTCGAGGGGCGCGACGTCTTCAACGGCACCGCCGACGTGGTGGTGTGCGACGGCTTCGTGGGCAACGTGCTGCTCAAGGGGGCCGAGGCGCTGGCGCTGCTCCTCGGCCGCATGCTGCGCGAGGAGCTGGCGAACGACGCCCGCACCCGGCTCGGCTACCTGATGGCGAAGCCCGCCTTCGACGCGCTGCGCCGCCGCACCGACTACCGCGAGTACGGCGCCGCGCCGCTGCTCGGCGTCGGCGCCGGCTGCTTCATCGGCCACGGGCGGTCGAACGCGCGGGCGATCGAGAGCTCGATCCGCCGCGCCGTCGAGTTCACCGCCGCCGACCTGGCGGCGAAGATCCGCGACAAGGTGGCGCTCCTGCACAGCCAGGAGGAGCGCCTGCTGGGGACCGCCCCCGAGCAGGCCGCCGTCTAGGGGAGGGGAGGAGAGCCGCATGGGCGAGGTGGCGCTGGTCTTCCCGGGCCAGGGATCGCAGAAGGTGGGGATGGGGCGCGCCTGGGCGGAGGCCTCGGCGGCCGCCCGCGCCGCCTTCGAGGAGGCCGACGCCGCGCTCGGCGAGCCGCTGTCCCGCCTGATCTGGGACGGGCCCGAGGAGGAGCTGACGCTCACCGCCAACACCCAGCCGGCGATCCTCGCCGTGTCGGTCGCCATCCACCGGGCGCTCGCCGAGCGCGGCGTCGACCTCGCCCCGGCGGTGGTCGCCGGCCACTCGCTCGGCGAGTACTCGGCGCTGGTCGCCGCCGGGGCGCTCGACTTCGCAGACGCCGTGCGCCTCGTGCGCCGCCGCGGCGAGCTGATGCAGGCGGCGGTGCCGGCCGGCGAGGGGGCGATGGCGGCGGTCCTCGGGCTCGACCGCGCGGCGGTGGCGGCGGTGGTCGAGGAGGCGGCCGGCGCCGGGCTCGGCGTCGTCGCGGTCGCCAACGACAACGCCCCCGGCCAGACGGTGATCGCCGGCGCCGCGGCGGCGGTCGAGCGGGCGGTCGAGGTGGCGCTCGAGCGCGGCGCCCGCAAGGCCACCCGGCTGCCGGTGTCGGCGCCGTTCCACTCGCCGCTGATGGCGCCGGCGCGCGAGGGGATGGCGCCGCTCCTCGCCGCCGCCGACTTCCGCGACCCGGCGCTGCCGGTGATCGTCAACGTCGACGCCCGCGCGGTGTCGCGCGGCCCCGAGCTGCGCGACGCCCTGGCGCGGCAGATCGACTCGCCGGTGCGCTGGGTGGAGTCGATGGAGCTCGCCGCCCGCGACTTCGGGGTCGACACCTTCGTCGAGATCGGGCCGGGGGGCGTGCTCTCCGGCCTCAACAAGCGGATCGTCGCCGGCGCCCGCACGCTGACCCTCGCCGAGCCGGCGGGGCTCGACAAGCTGTCCGGCTGACGAGGAGGGGAGGCATGTTCCGACTGGACGGCAGGACGGCGCTCGTCACCGGCGCCTCGCGCGGCATCGGGGAGGCGGTGGCGAAGACGCTCGCCCGCCAGGGGGCGCGGGTGGTCGTCGCGGCGCGGAGCGCGGGCGACCTCGCTCGGGTGGCCGAGGCGATCGCCGCCGACGGCGGCGCGGCGCATGCGCTCGAGCTCGACATGGCGGCGCCGGAGGGCTTCGGCGAGCGGCTCGGCACCCTGCCCGAGGGCTTCCGCGAGGTCGACGTCCTGGTCAACAACGCCGGCGTCACCGCCGACAACCTGCTCCTCCGCATGGGCCTCGACGACTGGCGGCGGGTGCTCGACGTCAACCTGACCGGCGCCTTCGCGCTGACCAAGGAGGCGGTGCGCGGAATGATCCGCCGCCGCTGGGGGCGGATCGTCTCGGTGTCGTCGGTGGTCGGGATGATGGGCAACCCCGGGCAGGCGAACTACGCGGCGTCGAAGGCGGGGCTGATCGGCTTCTCGAAGTCGCTCGCCCGCGAGCTCGGCAGCCGCAACGTGACGGTCAACGTCGTCGCCCCCGGCTACGTCGCCACCGCGATGACCGAGAAGCTCGGCGCCGACGCGTCGAAGGAGCTCGAGCAGGCGATCGTGCTCCGCCGCCTGGGCACCGTCGACGACGTGGCGGCGGCGGTCGCCTACCTCGCCAGCGAGGAGGCCGGCTACGTCACCGGCCACGTGCTCAACGTCTCCGGCGGCCTCTACATCTGAGAGCGCCCTCCGAGCGCGAGCCGGAGCGGCTACAATCGCCCGCGGCGGGCGCGTTTGCTGCAATGGACGGCGCCGCGGCCCCTGTGCTAGAAACCGCGCGGTTTTTTCGACCAGACCACTGAGAGAACGAGGAGGGAGCGCCGTGGCGACCGAGGAGAGAGTCAAGAGCATCATCGTGGAGCAGCTCGGGGTCGAGGAGGACGAGGTGACGCTGGAGGCCAGCTTCACCGACGACCTCGGCGCCGACTCGCTCGACATCGTCGAGCTGGTGATGGCGTTCGAGGAGGAGTTCGGGATCGAGATCCCCGACGAGGACGCCGAGAAGATCTCCACCGTCAAGGACGCCGTCACCTACATCGACCAGCACGCCGAGAGCGCGAGCTGAGCCCCGGCTCGCCGCCTTCGCCCGCCCCTTGAACGACGAGCTCCGCTCCCTGCGCCGACGCGTCGCGGTCACCGGCGTCGGCCTCGTCACCCCGCTGGGGATCGGCACCGAGGCCACCTGGCGACGGCTGCTCGAGGGGGCGAGCGGCATCGGCCCGATCACCCGCTTCGACGCCACCGCCTTCGACACCAGGATCGCCGGCGAGGTCCACGGCTTCGATCCCGCCGACTACGTCCCCAAGAAGGACGTCAAGAAGAGCGACCTCTTCATCCACTTCGCGCTCGCCGCGAGCCGGTTCGCGCTCGAGGACGCGGGGCTCGCGATCGACGAGTCGAACGCCGACCGGGTGGGGGTGCTGATCGGCTCCGGCATCGGCGGCCTGCCGCTGATCGAGGCGATGCACGACATCCTGCGCGAGCGCGGACCGTCGCGGGTGTCGCCCTTCTTCATCCCCGGGCTGATCGTCAACATGGCGGCCGGGCAGGTGTCGATCCGCTACGGCGCCCGCGGCCCGAGCTCCGCCGTGTGCACGGCCTGCACCACCGGCCTCCATGCCGTCGGCGACGCCTTCCGTCTGATCCAGCACGGCGAGGCCGACGCGATGATCGCCGGCGGCAGCGAGGCGGTGATCACGCCGCTCTCGGTGGCCGGCTTCTCGGCGATGCGCGCGCTCTCCGAGAGGAACGACGACCCGCAGGGCGCCTCGCGCCCGTGGGACAAGGACCGCGACGGCTTCGTGATCGGCGAGGGCGCCGGCATCGTCGTCCTCGAGGAGCTGGAGTCCGCCCGCCGCCGCGGCGCCACCGTCTACGCCGAGGTCGTGGGCTACGGGATGAGCTCCGACGCCCACCACATGTCGGCGCCGCATCCCGAGGGGGACGGCGCGGCGCGGGTGATGGAGCGCGCGCTCGCCGACGCCGGCCTGCCCGCCGAGTCGGTCGGCTACGTCAACGCCCACGGCACCTCCACTCCGCTGGGCGACCTCGCCGAGGTCAAGGCGATGCACCGCGTCTTCGGCCCGCACGCGAAGAAGCTCGCCGTCTCCTCGACGAAGTCGATGACCGGCCACCTCCTGGGCGCCGCCGGCGGCCTCGAGTCCGGCATCCTCGCCCTCGCCCTCCACCACCAGAAGCTCCCCCCGACGATCAACCTCGACGAGCCCGGCGAGGGCTGCGACCTCGACTTCGTACCCAACGTGGCCCGCGACGTCGACCTCGAGGTGGCGCTGACCAACTCCTTCGGCTTCGGCGGCACGAACGGGGCGCTGATCATGCGGCGGTGGGAGGGGTAGGCCACTCCGGTCCTCCTCGTTTCGATTTTCGCGTTGCTTCTCTGTAACGCGACTGCGGCGGGCGCGCCGATCCTTCTGCAACGGTTCCAGCCGGCCTTCGACGGCGCATGGGCTCCTCCACCGCCCCGGCGGCCGGCGGTTCCCCGGTCCCCGCAGAGGGAGAGGAGTGTCCGCGATGAACAGAAGGGTTCTTTCCATGGCCGTCTTGGCGCTGGCGACGGCGACGGCGGCCTCGGCGCAGGAGATCCCGGCGCACCTGGTGGTCGACGGCGACGTCACCGCCGTGCTGCGCACGAGCGATGGTGAGCAACGGGTCAGCGGCCGGCTCGCCGGCCATCTCACCTTCGACCCCAAGGCGCCCGAGGAGGGCGCCCGGGTCGAGCTGCTGAGCGTCGCGCTGTTCGGTGTCGAGCAGCAGGCGGTGACCGGCCGCGAGACGCGCGGCAAGCCGACCGGCGTGGTCGGCTTCGCAGCGGCCACCGGCGAGCGACCGCAGATCCTGCGCTTCGATCCGCGCAGCGGCACGCTGAGCGGCAGCGTGGCCGGTCGCCTCGACCTGCCCCAGCTCTACGAGATGACCGAGCTCCGTCTGGATCCCGAAGACGACCTCGTCGAGCTACCGACGATCGAGGCGAAGCTGGAGCTGCGCATCGCCCTCGGCAACCTGCGCGAGCTCACCACCGTGGTCGCCGAGCCGCTGGAAGCCCGCATCGACCTGTCGGCGGAGCTCAGCGCCGGCTCTGAGCAGCTCAGGGTGCCGCCGATCCGCGCCCAGGTCAGCGGCCGGCACCTCGTCGCGCAGATCGTCGCCTGGCCACGGTTCGAGATCGTCCGCCGGCTGTGCATCCAACCGGTCCGCATCCTCACGTTCGACTTCAGCCCCCCGTTCTTCTTCTTCCACCTCTCGGGCGACGGTCTCGCCTTCGGTCAGCCGCAGGCCGCCAAGGAGTGGGACAAGGCGGACATCCGCTTCGTCTACCGCGACTGGATCACCCTGTTCGCGGCGCAGTTCAGCACCTTCAGCTCCGACGAGGCGGCGGACCTCCTCTCGCGCGTCGACGTCGACGACTGCATCGAGGTCTTCTTCGTCGACCGCTTCTCGCCGCAGACCTTGTTCGGCGGCGGCGCGACCTTCGGGCTGGGGCTGGCCTCGTCGAAGGTGATCAGCAGCGACGAGAACGCCGACTTCGGGGTCGACCTGACCCACCTGGCGCACGAATTCGGGCACGTCCTCTCGCTGCCCCATCCCAGCGGGGCGCCCGGCGTGAGCACCAACACGCTGATGTGCCCCAGCGGCTTCAACAACGACAATCCGAAGCGGAACAGCCAGGAGAACAAGCTCAACGCGAGCAATCCGCTGCTCACGCTGGGGATCAAGCTGGCGACCAACGGGCCGAACTGCCAGGTCTCCGCCGACTGCGGTCCCTGCCCCTGAGGCGGGTGTCCGCGGGGCGGTCCGGGCGGGTCGTCAGCCGCCGCCGGGCCGGCCGAGTTGCGCCGAGACGGTGAGCGGCGGCAGCTCGATCCGCCGCTCCTCGCCCGCCGCGTCGGCGAGCACCGTGCGACTCAACCGCACCGTCGCCGCGACGGCGGGCGAGCCGCCGGCGGCGGTGTCGTCCCGCCGGTGGACGAGCACCGTCGCCGTCCCGGAGACGGCGGTCCACGCGGACGCGATCCTCGGGGGCCTGCTCATCACGTCGGTGCACCAGTGCTCGAGGTCGAGCCCCTGCTCGAGGCGGACGTCCAGGCGGCCGGCGGAGACCTCCAGGGTCTCCCGGTAGGGGAGCGTGGCCTCGCGCGAACGCGCCAGGAGGCCCGGCACCTCGACCGTGACGACGGTCGTCGCCGCCGGGTCGCGGGCGACGAACGTCTCGTCGCAGCCGTGCTGCACGGTCAGCTCGTCGACCTCGACCCTCGCCGCGGCGGGGGGCGCCGGCGGCGCCGCGGCGTCCCTTCGAGCCGTCGCCGCCCCGGGTTGCGACGCGCCGCAGGCGGCGGCGAGCAGGAGCGAGACGGCGGCAGCCGCAGGGCGTGACGACGGCACGCGGCCAAGCTATCACCGGCCGGCTGCTAGCATCCCGTGGTCCTATGGAGGAGCCGAAGATGAAGCGCACCAGATCGAGGGTTGTCTTGGCCGTCGCGATCGTCGCCGCCGGCATGCTCGCCGTCCCGTCCGTCTCCCACGCCCAGCTCGACCCCGCCCAGGTCCAGATCTCGGTCCACCCCGTCGCCTCCGGCGTGTGGATGCTCCAGGGCGCCGGCGGCAACATCGGGGTCTCGGCCGGCGACGACGGGGTGTTCCTGGTCGACGACCAGTACGCGCCGCTGACCGAGAAGATCCTCGCCGCGATCCGGACGGTCAGCGAGCGGCCGGTGCGCTTCGTGGTCAACACCCACTGGCACGGCGACCACACCGGCGGCAACGAGAACCTGGGCAAGGCCGGCGCGGTGATCGTCGCCCACCACAACGTGCGCGAGCGGATGTCGACCGAGCAGTTCATGGAGCGGTTCGGCGAGACCGTCCCCGCCTCGCCGCACGCCGCGCTGCCGGTGATCACCTTCGCCGAAGGAGTCACCTTCCACCTGAACGGCGACACGCTGGAGGTCGTCCACCTGCCGGCCGGCCACACCGACGGCGACTCGGCGGTGATCTGGGAGGAGGCCGACGTGATCCACGCCGGCGACCTCTTCTTCAACGGCATGTACCCCTTCATCGACCTCGGCAGCGGCGGCTCGATCGACGGCATGATCGCGGCGATCGAGGTGCTGCTCGAGCGCGCCGGCGACGGCACCAGGATCGTCCCCGGGCACGGGCCGCTGGCCACCCGCGCCGACCTCGCCGCCTACCACGCCGTGCTGGAGGGCGCCCGCGCCCGCGTCGCCGCGCTGATCGCCGAGGGCAGGTCCCGCGAGGAGGTCCTCGCCGCCGACCCGACGGCCGAGTGGAACGAGAAGTGGGGCGGCGGCTTCATCGACGCCGAGGCGTTCGCCGGCACGATCTACGACAGCCTGAAGGGCGAGTAAGCCTCTCTCGATCCGTGGCGGCCGGCGGCGAGGCCGGCCGCTACGGGTCAGGACGCCTCAGCGCCTCGTCGAAGAACCGCTCCATCCGCTCGTAGAAGTGCCGGCTCGACGGCCCCCGGAAGCCGTGCTTCTGGCGCGGGTAGACGGCGTCCTCGAAGGGCTTGCCGGCGGACACCAGCTTGGCCGCCAGCGCGATCGTGTTCTGCGGGTGGACGTTGTCGTCCGCCGTGCCGTGCACCACCAGCAGGCGGTCTTCGAGCTTCGAGGCGTAGGTGATCGGCGACGACAGCACGTAGCCCTCGGCGTTGTCGTCCGGGTGGTCGAGGTAGCGCTCGGTCCAGATGGTGTCGTAGAGCCGCCAGTCGGTGACCGGGGCGCCGGAGACGCCGGCGCGCCAGGTGCCGGGGGCGTTGAACAGGCAGTAGAGGGTGTTCGAGCCGCCGCCCGACCAGCCCCACAGGCCGATGCGGTCGCCGTCGATCCAGTCGTGCCCGGCGAGCCACGCCGCCGCCGCCCGCTGCGCCGCCAGGTTGGTCGGCCCGAAGCGGCGGTGGAGGCGGTCCTCGCCCGCCTTGCCGAAGAAGATCGACGCCTGGTTGTCGACCGCCAGCACCGCGTAACCCCGCTGCGCCATCCGCTTGTGCCACAGGTCGCGCACGCCGCCCCAGCGGTCGACGACCACCTGCGAGCCGGGGCCGCCGTAGTGGTACATCAGCGCCGGCACCTCGCCGCCCGCCGGCCGCGTCGCCGGGTCGAGCGTCCGCGCCGGCAGCTCGACGCCGTCCGGGCCGGCGAGGGTGAAGAAGCGCCAGGCGGGCAGCGCGGCCGGGTCGAACACCGGCGGCCGGCTCGGCAGCGCGGCGACGGCGCGGCCGGCGAGGTCGCGGATCGCCATCCGGGGCGGCGTGTCGGCGTCGCTCCACGTGTGGACCCAGGAGCGGCCGCCGTCGGCGGCGGTGGCGGAGTGCCAGCCCTCCTCCGGGGTGAGGACGGTGAGGTCGGCGGTGACCTCGTCGTCGGGACCGGCGGCCAGCGGCACCGTCGCCACCCGGCGACGGGCGGCGCCCAGCGGCCCGGGCCCGAACGAGGTGAAGAGAACCCGGCCGCGCTCCTCGTCGACCGCGTCGAGCGAGGTCACCGACCACTCGCCGGCGGTCAGCGCGCGGAGCAGCGTGCCGTCGGCGGCGTGGAGGTCGAGGTGGCGCCAGCCGGTGCGCTCCGAGCCGCGCACGAAGCGCCCGTCGGAGAGCCAGCGGAAGTCGTCGCCGAGGTTGACCCAGGTCGGCCAGGTCTCGCTGTGCACCACCGGGCAGGAGCCGTCCGCCGGGTCGCAGAGCAGGAGATCGAGGCGGTCCTGCTCGCGGGCGAGCCGCTCGATCATCAGCGCCTCGGCGTCCGGCCGCCAGTGGACGCGGGCGAGGTAGGCGGCCGGGTCCGGCCCGGTGTCGAGCCAGCGGAGGGCGCCCGAGGCCACGTCGACGACGCCGATCCGCACCCGCGGGTTGGCGGTCCCCGCCTTGGGGTACTTCTGCCAGGTGACGGTGGGGTAGGGCACGGTGGTGAAGTCGACCAGCGGGTAGGTCTCGACCGGCTCCTCCTCGAAGCGGTAGAAGGCGATGCGCGCGCCGTCCGGGCTCCACCAGTAGCCGGTCGAGCTGCGCCCCCAGATCTCCTCCCAGTAGACCCAGTCGGTGTCGGCGTGGATCACCTCGTCCTCCGTGCCGCCCTCGGTCAGCGCCCGCTCGGCGCCGGAGTCGAGGTCGAGGAGCCAGAGGTCGAAGTCGCGCACGAAGGCCACCGCCCCGCCGTCCGGCGCCACCGTCGGCGCCGACTCCTCCTCCTCGGTCGCGGTCAGCCGCCGCGCCGCTCCGTCGGCGAGGGTCACCCACCACAGGTCCCCCTCCGACACGACGACCAGCGCCTCGCCGTCCGGCGCCCAGGCGAAGCTCTCCACCCGCCCGCCGGCGGCCGCGTCGTCCGCGTCGCCGGCCGCCTCCTCCGCCTCCCGCACCTCCTCGCCCGCCTCCGACACCTCCTCCGGCGAAGGCGGCGCCGCGACCTCCCCGACCACCCGCCGCGCCTCCCCGGGCGGCTCGATCACCCACAACGCCGCCTCCCCGTCCTCGCCGTCGCTCCCGGGATCGTCGAACAGGAACGCCAACCGCCGCCCGTCCGGCGACCAGGTCAGGTCCTCCGGCAGCTCGCCGTCGGCGTCGTCGGCGAAGATCCGGTCGTAGGAGAGCGCGGGCGGCCGCTGCGGTGCCGCGTCCTGAGCGGCGGCGGCGCCGGCGGCGAACCCCGTACAGACCAGCAGGAGGGGGAAGACGACGACGGCGGCGCGGCGAAGCGTCATGGGGATCTCCTCGCGATCGTTGGCTGGATCGAAGCGCGGGCGGAGTCTACCGCTCGCCCCGGGGCGGGTCCTGCCGGGTCCTTGGAGAGCCGCGCTCACCGCCCTCCCCGTCG
>DATABP010000195.1:0-3657 GCA_036259515.1 Thermoanaerobaculia bacterium
CACCGGGGGGGCGGCTCGACGGAGGAATCGATGCGCCCGTCCGCTCCGCGCTCGTCGTATCCGCTCGCCGTCCTCGCCGCCGCGGCGGCGCTCGCCCTCGCCGCCGCCTCCCCCGCCGGCCGCGCCACGGCCGCCGAGGCCGCCGTCGACCCCGACCTCCTCGCCGGCCTCGCCGCCCGCTCGATCGGCCCCGCCGCGATGAGCGGCCGGATCGCGGCGATCACCGCCGTGCCCGGCGATCCCGACACGATCTGGGTCGGCGCCGCCACCGGCGGCGTGTGGCGGTCGACCGACGGCGGGCTCACCTTCGAGCCGGTGTTCGACGACCAGCCGGTGGCGGCGATCGGGGCGATCGCGGTGCACCCGCGGCGGCCGGACGTGGTGTGGGTGGGCACCGGCGAGGGCAATCCGCGGAACAGCGCCTCGGTGGGGAACGGGGTCTACCGCTCGCTCGACGGCGGCGAGACGTGGACGCACCTGGGGCCGGCGAACAGCGAGCGCGTCCACCGCATCCTCCTCCACCCGGACGACCCGGACGTCGCCTGGATCTGCGAGATGGGGCACACCTGGGGGGAGAACCCAGAGCGGGGCGTCTTCCGCACCGACGACGGCGGCGCGACCTGGGAGCACGTGCTGGCGGTCGACCCGCGCACCGGCTGCGCCGACCTCGCCGCCGATCCCACCAACCCGGCGAAGCTCTTCGCCGCGATGTGGGACCACCGGCGCTGGCCGTGGTCGTTCCGCTCCGGCGGGCCGGGCTCGGGGCTCTACGTCTCGCACGACGGCGGCGGCTCGTGGCGCCGGGCGACGCCCGAGGACGGCCTGCCGGAGGGCGACCTGGGGCGGATCGGGGTCGCCGTGGCGCCGTCCGACCCGCGGATCGTCTACGCCTACGTCGAGGGGGAGGAGGCGAACGGGCTCTACCGCTCGACGGACGGCGGCCGCTCCTGGCGGCTGCGCACCACCGACGACCTCGCCGGCAGCCGGCCCTTCTACTACGCCGACCTGCGCGTCGACCCCGCCGATCCCGACCGCGTCTACAGCCTGTGGTCGCTGACCTCGGTGTCGAACGACGGCGGCGAGAGCTTCGAGGTGCTGGTGCCCTTCCGCGGCGTCCACCCGGACCACCACGCGATGTGGATCGACCCCGAGGACCCGGAGCACATCGTCGAGGGCAACGACGGCGGGGTTTACGAGAGCCGCGACCACGGCGCGACCTGGCGCTTCGTCGCCAACCTGCCGCTCGCCCAGTACTACCACGTGCGGGTGGACGACGACCGGCCGTACCACGTCTACGGGGGCCTCCAGGACAACGGCTCGTGGCGCGGCCCGGCCGAGGTGTGGGAGAACGGCGGCATCCGCAACCACCACTGGCAGGAGGTCGGCTTCGGCGACGGCTTCGACACCGCGCCGGTGCCGGGGGACTCGCGGCGCGGCTACGCGATGAGCCAGGAGGGCCACGTCCACCGCTGGGACCTCGACACCGGCGAGCGGCGCAGCGTCCGACCGGCGCCGCCCGGCGACGACCCGCTGCGCTTCAACTGGAACGCGGCGCTCGAGCTCGATCCGTTCGACCCGGACACGCTCTACTTCGGCAGCCAGTTCGTCCACCGCTCGCGCGACCGCGGCGAGAGCTGGGAGACGATCAGCCCGGACCTGACCACCGACGACCCGGAGTGGCAGCGCCAGGCCGAGAGCGGCGGCCTCACCCCCGACGTCTCCGGCGCCGAGAACTTCACCACCCTCGTCGCGCTGGCGGCGAGCCCGGTCGCCGAGGGAGTGCTGTGGGCGGGGAGCGACGACGGGCGGCTCCACGTCACCCGCGACGGCGGGGAGACCTGGACCTCGGTCGAGGGCAACCTCCGCGGGGTGCCGGCGAACACCTGGATCCCGCACGTCGAGCCGTCGCCGCACGACCCGGCGGCCGCCTTCGTCGTCCTCGACAACCACCGCCGCGACGACCTGCGGCCCTACGTCTACCGCACCGGCGACTTCGGGCGCACCTGGAAGAGCCTCGCCACCCCGAGCCTCCGCGGCTACGCGCTGACCATCCGGCAGGACCCGGTCGACCCCGACCTCCTCTTCCTCGGCACCGAGTTCGGGCTGTGGATCTCGCTCGACGGCGGCGGGAGCTGGCTCCCCTTCGCCCACGGGCTGCCGACGGTGTCGGTGATGGACCTCGCCATCCAGCCGCGCGAGAACGACCTGGTGATCGCCACCCACGGCCGCTCGCTCTACGTGATCGACGACCTGACGCCGCTCCGCGCGCTAGCGGCGGAGCACCTCGCCGCGCCGCTCCACCTCTTCCCCATCGCCCCGGCGACGCAGGTGGAGATCGCGCAGACCGGCTCGTCGCGCTTCCCCGGCCACGGCGAGTTCCGGGGCGAGAACGAGCCCTACGGCGCGCTCGTCGCCTTCGCGCTGGCCGGCGACGAGCTGCCGTGGCCGGACGAGGAGCGCGAGCGGGCGCGCAAGGAGGCCGAGCGGGCGGAGGAGCGGCGGGAGGAGGCGGAGGCCGCGGCGGCCCGCGCCGAGGGCGAGGAGGGCGAGGAGTCCGAGGCCGCCGAGGAGGGAGCGGAGGCGGAGGCGGAGGGTCGCGGCGGCGGCCCGCGGGCGGAGATCGTCGTCCGCGACGGCGAGGGCCGCCTCGTCCGCCGCTTCGAGGCGCCCGTCCACCGCGGCATCAACCGCGTCGCCTGGGACCTCAGCCACGATGCCTTCGCCGAGCCCAGGACCGAGGACGACGACGAGGAGGAGCTCGGCGGCGGCGGCGGGCTCGACGTCCTGCCCGGCACCTACCAGGTGACCGTCCGCTTCGGCGACGAGGAGGCGACGGCGCCGGTCGAGGTGCTCCCCGACCCCCGCTTCGACCTCTCCGCCGAGGACCGCCGCGCCGGCCACGCCGCCGCCCGGCGCGCCGGCGAGCTCCAGGAGGCGCTGACCGCGGCGATCGAGCGGGTTCGCGCCGCGCGGCACGACGTCGAGACGGTGCTGGCGCGCCGAGCGGCGGCGAACGAGGAGGCCGAGCGCGAGGCCCGGCGGCAGGGCTCGGCGGAGGACGACGACGACGAGGCCGACGAGGGCGAGGACGCTCCCGACCTCCTCGCCCGCGACGGCCGGAAGCTCCTCGCCGACCTCGACGCGCTCGAGCGCGCGCTCTGGCAGCCGCCGGGCTCCCGCGGCATCCTGCCGGAGACCGACGCCTGGTCCCAGGTCGGCCGCGCCTCGTGGCTCCTGGGCGACGCCTGGCGCCCGCCCACCGCCGCCCAGCTCCGCTACCTCGAGATCGCCGAAGGGGCCGTCGCCGGCGCCCTCGCCGACACCAACCGCTTCTTCGCCGAGCGGGTGGCGCCGTTCCGCGACCAGGCGGCGACGCACCTCCAGCTCCTGGTCGAGGAGGAGCCTCTGGCGATGCCATGAGGCAGGCGGCGCGGCTTTGACGCCGCCGCGGCGGGCGCGGCATCATCGGCCCGTGCCCCGCCGCGTCCTCTTCGTCTGCCTCGGCAACATCTGCCGCTCGCCGACCGGCGAAGGGCTGCTGCGGCACGTGGTCGAGGAGCGCGGGCTCGCGGGCGAGATCGAGGTCGACTCGGCGGGGACCGGGGCCTGGCACGTCGGCGACGCGCCGGACGCGCGGATGACACGGGCGGCGGCGGC
>DATABP010000196.1:0-5332 GCA_036259515.1 Thermoanaerobaculia bacterium
CGGCGCCCGTCCCGGGCCTGCCGCGGCCGCCTGATCCACCGGACGAGGAACCCGCGCCCCACCTGGAGGCGCCGTCGAGCAGGAGGTCTCCGTGACCCCACCCGAAGCACCCGTTTCCCCGGCCGTCGCCGATGCGCCGGCCGCCGCGGCCGAGCCCCCGCCGCCGCCCGAGCCTCCGCGCGGCCGCCGCCTGTGGCGCGACCTCAAGGAGGCGCTGGGCGGCTCCGAGCAGGACTTCACCCAGGGCAGCATTCCGCGGGCGATCGCGCTCCTCGCCGTGCCGATGGTGCTCGAGATGGGGATGGAGTCGCTGTTCGCCGTCGTCGACGCCTTCTTCGTGGCCCGCCTGGGCGCCGACGCGGTGGCCACCATCGGGCTCACCGAGGCGGTGCTGACGCTGGTCTTCGCCGTCGGCATCGGGCTCTCGATGGGGGCGACGGCGCTGGTCGCGCGGCGCATCGGCGAGGGCGACCGCGAGGCCGCCGCGATCACCGCCGTGCAGGTCTACGCGCTCGGGCTCGCGGTGTCGCTGGTCGTCGCCGTCGCCGGGTTTCTCGGCGCGCCGGAGCTCCTGCGGCTGATGGGCGCCACGCCGGCCGTGATCGAGGGCGGCGCCGGCTACACCCGCGTGCTCCTCGCCGGCTCGCCGACGGTGCTCCTCCTCTTCCTCGGCAACGCCGTCTTCCGCGGCGCCGGCGACGCGGCGATCGCCATGCGCGTGCTGTGGCTCGCCAACCTGATCAACATCGTGCTCGACCCCTGCCTGATCTTCGGCTGGGGCCCGTTCCCGGAGCTCGGCCTGACCGGCGCCGCGGTGGCGACCACCATCGGCCGCGGCGCCGGCTGCGTCTATCAAATCGTCGTGCTGGTGCGTCGCAGCGGCCGCGTCGCCATCCGGCGGCGCCACCTGCGGCTCGACCTGCCGGTGATGGCGCGGCTGGTGCGGGTGTCGCTGGGCGGCATCCTCCAGTACCTCGTCGCCACCGCGAGTTGGATCGTGCTGGTGCGGATCGTGGCGCTCTTCGGCAGCGTGGCGATCGCGGGGTACACGCTGGCGATGCGGGTGTTGGTCTTCACCATCCTGCCCTCCTGGGGGCTGTCGAACGCCGCCGCCACCCTGGTCGGCCAGAACCTCGGCGCCGGCAAGCCGGACCGCGCCGAGCGCTCCGTCTGGCTCACCGCCCGCGCCAACCTCGCCTTCCTCGCCGTCGTCGCCGTCGTCTTCCTCGTCTTCGCCGAGGGGCTGATCGGCGTCTTCACCGATCAGGCCGAGGTGATCTCGGTCGGCGCGTCGCTCCTGCGCTGGGCGGCCTCCTGCTACTTCGTCTTCGCCTACGGCCTGGTGATGATCCAGGCCTTCAACGGCGCCGGCGACACCACCACCCCCACCCTCCTCAACTTCCTCTGCTACTGGGTCTGGCAGATCCCCGTCGCCTGGCTCCTCGCCGTCCCCCTCGACCTCGCCGCCACCGGCGTCTTCATCGCCGTCGCCACCTCCGAGGTCCTCCTCGGCCTCGCCGGCATCGCCCTCTTCCGGCGGGGAAAGTGGAAGGAGAGGAAGGTGTAGCCCAGGCCCGCGCCCACTCCGTCGTGCACGAGAAGCGCCGCGTGCCACGGCCGGCGGGCCGCCCCGACCCCGCGGCCCGCTCGGCACTTCCCCCTCGCCCGCCCCCGGCCCTTACTCGCCGTCCAGCCCCGCCACCTCCCGCCGATCCCGCTCCCACCAGAACGGCGCCCGCTCCACCCGCTCCGGCGCCACCTGATCCATCGTCGCGGCGTCGTACACCCGCCCGTCGAGCATCACCAGCTCCACGTTCCGGCTCTCCCGGACGTTCTCGAGCGGGTCCCCGTCGACCACCAGCACGTCCGCCAGCTTGCCGACCTCGATCGAACCGAGGTCCCCGTCCATCCCCAGGTACTCCGCCCCCGCCAACGTCGCCGCCCGCAGCGCCTCGTGCGGCGTCATCCCGCCCTGCTCGAGCATCCAGATCTCCCAGTGCGCCGCCAGCCCCTCGCGCTGCCCGTGGGCGCCGATCTGCACCGCCACGCCGGCGTCGTGGAGCGCCGCCGCCGTGCTCGCGTTGGCGAAGTGCCCCCACTCCTCCTCGGGCGCCGTCACCCGCCGGCGCGAGCGGGCGTCGATCTCCTCGCGCGGCACGAACGACAGCAGCCGCTCGTCCTCCCACACGTCGGTCGTCGCGTACCAGTAGTTCTCGCCCCACAGGCCGCCGTAGCCGACCACCAGGGTCGGCGTGTAGGCGACCTCGCTGGCCCCCCAGTACTGGAGCACGTCGTCGTAGACCCGGCCGGCCGGGATCGAGTGCTCGATGCCGGTGTGGCCGTCGGCGACCATCGTCAGGTTGTGCTGGAGGAGCGAGCCGCCCTCGGGGACCACCATCATCCCCAGCTCGCGGGCGGCGGCGATCACCTGCTGGCGCTGGTCGCGGCGCGGCTGGTTGTAGCTCTTGACCGAGATGGCGCCGACCGCCTGCATGCGGGCCACGTGGCGGCGGGCGTCCTCGAAGCTGTCGATCGTCGCCTTGAAGTCGCCGAAGGCGCCGTAGAGGATGGTGCCCGTCGAGTAGATGCGCGGCGCCAGGACCTCTCCGGCGCGGGCGAGCTCGGCGGCGGCGAAGATCGTCGAGGTGTCGTTCGACGGGTCGTGGATCGTCGTCACCCCGAAGGCGAGGGAGGCGAGGTTGACCCAGTTGGTCTCCGGCACCACCTCCTCGCGGCCCTGCGAGCCGTGCCAGTGGACGTCGACCAGGCCGGGGAGGAGCGTCTTGCCGGCGACGTCGATCGTGCGGGCGCCGGCCGGCACCGGGGTCTCCGCGCGCGGGCCGACGGCGGCGATGCGGTTGCCGCGCACGACGACCACGCCGTCCTCGATCACCTCGTCGCCGCGCATGGTGACCACCCGGCCCCCGACCAGCGCGATCGTCCCCTCCGGCGCCGCCGACGGCACCTGGCGCGAGAGGTCGACCCACGGCTCTGCGGGCGGCTCCGGCAGCTCCTCCGGCGCGCCGGGCAGGAAGGCGAACGCCTCCGGCAGCGCGCGGCGGAAGAGCTCGGGGCCGAGCGCCCAGTAGAGCGTGGTCGAGTCGCCCGACCAGTGGAGCCAGGCGCCGGCGTCCTTCGACACCCGCGCCACCGGCACGTTCTCCGCCTCGGCGCCGAGGTCGACGGTGCGGCCGGCCGGCACCAGCGGCGCCACGTAGGCGTGGAAGCCCTCGATCCACGCCACCCACGCGCCGTCCGGGGAGACGCGGTACTCGGTGGCGACGTCGGAGATCACGTGGCTGCGCTCCTCGCCGCCGTCGAGCTCGACCGACTTCAGCAGCCGCCGGGGCCCGTCGTCGCCCTCGCCCTCGAAGGCGAGGTAGAAGAGCCGCTCGGGGTCGGCGCCGAAGTGGGGCTGCACGCCGTCCTCGGAGACCCGCTCCGGATCGCCGCCGGCGGCCGGCACCCGGTAGAGGCCGGGCTCGGACGACCACGCCTCGTCGACCACGTTGCC
The DNA here is from genome assembly GCA_036259515.1 of Thermoanaerobaculia bacterium. Lineage (GTDB taxonomy): Bacteria > Acidobacteriota > Thermoanaerobaculia > Multivoradales > JBCCEF01 > DATABP01. The sequence continues at coordinate 3,515 of DATABP010000196.1, forward strand.
GCCGCGGTACTTGCGATAGACGATCGTCTCGCCGTCCGGCGAGAAGACCGGCTCGGCGTAGTGCCCCGGCTCGGCGGTCACCCGCCGCCCCTCGCGCACCCGGCCGGCCGCCGGCGCCACCCGCACCGCCGCCAGCTCCGCGTCGTCCCACGAGACGTAGACGATCGACCGCCCGTCGCGCGACCACGCCGGGTGGAGCTCGAAGGCTCCGTCCTGGGTGGTCAGCCGCCGCGGCTCGCCGTCCGGCAGGTCGCGGACCCAGAGCTTGCCGAGCGACTCCCACACCACCCGCTCGCCGTCGGGCGACACCCGCACCCAGCGCAGCATGCGGGTGGTGAAGGTCTCGGGCGCCACCTCGACGGGGAAGCGGAGCGCCTCGGCCAGCCGCTTCGTCGTCCGCACGTGGAAGGGGATGGTGGTCACCGCGCCGGAGTCGACGTCGAGGCGGCGGATCTCGCCGCCCGCCCAGAAGAGGAGCGACTCCGCGTCCGGGGTCCACGCCATCGTCGGGTAGGTGCCGTGGATCGCCCAGGTCTCCTGCATGTCGCGGTCGAGGCCGGAGGCCACCTGCCACTCGGCGCCCGAGTCCACGTCCTTGAGCCAGACGGTGGTGTCGGCGCGCACCCGGCGCAGGAAGGCGACCACCTCGCCGTCGGGCGACGGCGTCGGCCGCACCGCGCCGCCGGCGCCGCCGATCCAGTCGTCGACGTCGCCCTCGCGGCGGTCGAGGCGGCGGATGGTGTAGATCCCCGGGTTGGGGTCCTTGTTGTACTCGAAGACGCGGCCGGGGGTGGTGTCCTGCGAGAAGTAGACCCAGCGGCCGTCGGGCGAGAAGACCGGCTCGCCGACGTCCTTCTGGTCGTTCGGCCGCTCGGTGAGCTGGATGCCGGAGGAGCCGGTGCGGTGATAGAGCCAGATCTCGCCGGCGCCCAACGAGCGCTGCGAGACGAAGTGCTTGCGCGCCGCGATCCACTCGCCGTCCGGCGACCACGCCGGGCTGTTGAGCAGGCGGAAGCTCTCCTCGGTGACCTGCTCGGGCTCGCCGGGAGCGCCGTCCTCGCCGAGCGGCAGCACCCAGACGTTGTCGCCGCCCGAGCGGTCCGACGTGAAGGCGACGCGGCGGCCGTCGGGCGAGAACCGCGGCTGCATGTCCCAGGCGAAGCCGGAGGTCAGCGGCGTCGCCTCGCCGCCGGCGATCGGCAGCGTGTAGAGGTCGCCCAAGAGGTCGAAGACGATCGTCTCCCCGTCCGGCGACACGTCGAGGCTCATCCAGGTGCCGCGGGTGACGTCGATCGTCACCTCGGTGGACGGGCCGGGCGGCTCGGAGACGTCCCACTCCTCGTCGTCCTCGCCCTCGTCCGCCTCGTCGCCCTCCTCCTCGTCCTCGGCCTCCGCCTCGGCCTCCTCCTCGTCGGCCTCCTCCGGCTCCTCCTCGTCGCCCTGCGGAGCGCGGGCGGGGGAGAGCGCGTCGGGGTGACGGCCGGGGGCGTCGGCGGCGCCGGCGGCGGCGACCGGCACGGGGGCGAGGACGGCGGCGAGCGCCGCCGCGACGAGGAGCAGCGCGGCGAGCGGCGAGACGGCACGGAGCGGGCGTCGCATCGGGTTCCCTCCTTCAGGTGGACCGGCGGGAGGGTAGTGAGCGGCCGTGCGCGCTGTCAACCGCCCGGCGCCGTCGACCGCCCGACGAGCAGGAAAGATCGCGCAGGAAAGATCGCGCATCCGCTATCCTTCGCGGGTGCCGAACGGCACCGGATCGACGCACTCCCGGGGCCGCTGGTCGCCGCTCCGGGGGCTGCCCAACCTGACCCCCAGCGCGTT
>DATABP010000197.1:0-8434 GCA_036259515.1 Thermoanaerobaculia bacterium
CGCGCCGCCCTCGACGCCCGCGTCGAGGAGACCGTCTCGTCCCTCTTCGGCCGCCTCTTCGCCGGCGACGTCGAGCGCGCCCGCGAGCGCCTGCGCCGCCAGCTCCTGCACCGCGACCTCGACCTGCCGGTGCTGTCCCTCTTCTCGCCCGAGGCGGAGGCGGGGGAGGCGCCGCCGGCGGCGGAGCCGCGCCAGGGCGGCGGCAGTCCCAGCGGCGGCGGCAGGTGAGGAAAGGTCGAAGCAGATCGCCTGTTACGATCTCGTAGACGAGAACGTCGACAGGAAGGAACCTTCATGACCACCGTCACCGTGCGTATCCTCGAGAGCACCCACCGCTGCCTTCGCGAGATCGCCGCCAGCACCGGCCGCACGATGCCCGAGATCGTCGAGGAGGCGGTCGAGAGCCTCCGTCGGCAGCGATTCCTCCTTGGGCTGGCGGACGACTTCGCGGCCCTGCGCACTCGACCCGAGGAGTGGAAGGAGGAGCTCGCGGAGCGGGCCGCCTGGGATGCGACGGTCGGAGACGACCTCCAGGAGGACTGATCGGGTGCGGGTGCGGCGTGGTGAGGTTTGGATGGTCGATCTCGATCCGGTGCGCGGCCACGAGCAGGCCGGCCGCCGGCCGGCGCTGGTGATCTCGGTCGATGGTTTCAACCAGAGCCCCGCCGGCCTGGCGATCGTGCTTCCGATCACCAGCCGGGACAAGCGGGTCCGCTCGCACGTGGCGGTGCCGTCAGGGGAGGGCGGGCTGCGGACGACGAGCTACGTCAAGTGCGAGGACGTGCGCTCGATCTCGACGCTTCGCTTCGCCGAGCGCCTGGGCAGCGTCGGCGAACAGACCCTCGCCGATGTGGAAGACCGCCTGCGCATCCTGCTCGACCTCTAGGCGCGCGGCTCGCTCGCGCCTCTACGCCCCCACCGCCGCGGTCGCGCCGTGGCACTTCTTGTACTTCTTCCCCGAGCCGCAGGGGCAGGGGTCGTTGCGGCCGACCTTGTCGTTCTTGTGGACCACCGTGGCCGGCTTCTGGGGGGCGGAGGACTTCGCCGGGGCGGTGAGCTGGAAGCGCTGGGCCGGGGCGCGCTCGGCGCGGCGGCGGCGTTGCTCGGCGAGCTGCTCCTCGGAGACCGGCTCGAGACGGAAGAGGGTCTTGATCACCTGGTCCTCGACCCGCTCCTTCATCTCCTGGAAGAGCTCGAAGCTCTCCCGCTTGTATTCGTTCTTCGGATCGCGCTGGCCGTAGCCGCGGAGGCCGATGCCCTCCTTGAGGTGGTCGAGGGCGAGGAGGTGGTCCTTCCAGGCCTGGTCGAGGACGCGGAGCATCACGTCGCGCTCGAAGAGGCGGGGGAGGTTGGGGCGGATCGCCTCGAGGCGGCCCTCCTTGTCGGCGTACTTCGCCTCGACCGCCTGCCACAGCGCGTCGCGCAGCGCGTCGCGGCCGAGGGCGTCGAGCTCGATCCCGAGCTGGTGGACGTCGATGTCGAAGTAGGCGAGGACGTCGGTGGCCAGCTCGGGGAGCTCCCAGTCGGCCGGGTCGGAGCGCTCCGGGCAGTGGGTGTCGACCATGAAGTCGACGACGTCCTTCGAGATCTGGAGCAGGTAGTCGCGGCCTTCCCGGCCCTCGAGGATGTCGCGGCGCAGCCGGTAGATCTCGGTGCGCTGCTTGTTCATCACGTCGTCGTACTCGAGCAGGTTCTTGCGGATCTCGAAGTTCCTGCCCTCGACCTGCTGCTGCGCGCGCTCGATCGAGCGGCTGACCATCTTCGACTCGATCGGCTCGCCCTCCTGCATGCCGAGCCGGGTCATGATGTTCTTCAGGCGGTCGCCGCCGATGAAGATGCGCATCAGGTCGTCTTCGAGCGAGAGGAAGAAGCGCAACGAGCCGGGGTCGCCCTGACGCCCGGAGCGGCCGCGGAGCTGGTTGTCGATGCGCCGCGACTCGTGGCGCTCAGTGCCCAGGATGTGGAGCCCGCCGGCGGCCAGCACCTCCTCGCGCTCGGCGGCGCACTGCGGGCGGTAGCGGGCGACGGCGGCGGCGAAGGCCTCGGCCTCGGTGTCCGGGTCGGCCTCGGCGCGCGCCATCGCCTCCGGGTTGCCGCCGAGCACGATGTCGGTGCCGCGGCCGGCCATGTTGGTGGCGATGGTCACCGCCCCCTTGCGGCCGGCCTGGGAGACGATCGACGCCTCGCGCTCGTGGTACTTGGCGTTGAGCACCACGTGCGGCACCCGCTTGCCCTTGAGCATCCGCGACAGCATCTCGCTGTTCTCGATCGACACCGTGCCGACCAGCACCGGCTGGCCGCGCTCGACGCAGTCCTGGATCTCCTCGGCCACCGCCTGCCACTTCTCGGCGGCGGTGCGGTAGACGAGGTCCGGCCGGTCGTCGCGCACCATCGGCTTGTTGGTGGGGACGACGTTGACGGCCAGCTTGTAGATCTGGTCGAACTCGTTCGCCTCGGTCTCGGCGGTGCCGGTCATCCCCGCCAGCTTGTCGTACATCCGGAAGTAGTTCTGGAGCGTGATGGTGGCGAGGGTCTGGTTCTCCTGCTTGATCCGCACCCCCTCCTTCGCCTCCACCGCCTGGTGCAGGCCGTCGGACCACCGCCGGCCGGGCATCATGCGGCCGGTGAACTCGTCGACGATCACCACCTCGCCGTCCTTGAGCAGGTACTCGACGTCGCGCTTGTAGAGGTGGTGGGCGCGCAGGCCCTGGTTGACCCCGTGGAGGAGGTCCATGTTCGCCGGGTCGTAGAGGTTCTCGATGCCGAGGAGCTTCTCGACCCGGGCGACGCCCTCGTCGGTCAGCGCCGCCGAGTGCGCCTTCTCGTCGACCAGGAAGTCGCCGGTCTGCTCCTTCGCGCCGTCGGGGTGCTCGATCTCCTCGCCGCGCACCAGCTTGGGGATGATCGCGTCGATCCGGTAGTACTTGTCGACCGACTCCTCGGACGGGCCGGAGATGATCAGCGGCGTCCGCGCCTCGTCGATCAGGATGGAGTCGACCTCGTCGACGATCGCGAAGTGGTGCCCGCGCTGGACCATCGACTCGAGGTCGAACTTCATGTTGTCGCGCAGGTAGTCGAAGCCGAGCTCGTTGTTGGTGCCGTAGGTGATGTCGGCGCGGTAGGCCGCCTTGCGCTCGGCGTCGGGGATGTCGTGCTGGACGACTCCCACGGTGAGCCCGAGGAAGCGGTAGATCGCGCCCATCCACTCGGCGTCGCGTCGGGCGAGGTAGTCGTTGACGGTGACCAGGTGGACGCCCTTGCCGGAGAGCGCGTTGAGGTACGCCGGCAGGGTGGCGACGAGCGTCTTGCCCTCGCCGGTCTTCATCTCCGCGACGCGGCCCTGGTGAAGCACCATGCCGCCGATGAGCTGGACGTCGAAGTGGCGCATCCCGACGGTGCGCACGGCCGCCTCGCGGACGACGGCGAAGGCGGGGACGAGGAGGTCGTCGAGGGTGGCGCCGTCGGCGAGGCGGGCGCGGAGCTCGGCCGTCTTGCCGCGCAGCTCCTCGTCGGAGAGCGCCTTGATCTCGGGCTCGAGCGCGTTGATCGCGACCACGGTCGGGACCATGCGTTTGAGGTCGCGCTGGTGCTGGGAGCCGAAGACCTTGGTGAGGACTTGGTTGATCATTCTCGGGACCTGCTCGGGATGTGTGGATCGGGAGCCGGAGGGGCCTCGGCCGCCGGGGGTGTGAGGTGCAACCTGGATGGTAGCAGAGAGATTCCGGGGGGCAGGGAGTGGCACGGGAGCGCGCGGCCCTCGAGGTCCCGGCCGCCCGGGCCGCCCCGCCGCCGCTCCGGTGGAGGGCTCCCGCCCCAGGGGGTGGGGAGGGCGAAAAACACCCAGGACGCCTCGATTCTCGCTTGGCGCTCGAATCTCGGGCGGCGACAGCGACGGCCGGTGTTCTAGCTGCCGGCGGGGCGGTCGAGGAGGTAGCCCATCGGGTTGACCGGCTCGCCGTCGAGGTGGACCTCGTAGTGGAGGTGGTAGCCGGTCGAGCGGCCGGTGTTGCCGACGTGTCCGATCAGGTCGCCGCGGCGGACGCGCTGGCCGGGCTCGACGAGGATCTCGGAGAGGTGGCCGTAGCGGGTGGAGAGGCCGTAGCCGTGGGACAGGAACACCGCCTTGCCGAGACCGCCCTGGCGGCTGGCGCGGGTGACCAGGCCGTCGGCAGTGGCGCGCACCGGGGCGCCGGGGGAGGCGGCGATGTCGACGCCGTGGTGGTGGGCGCGGCCGCGGGTGATCGGGTCGCGGCGGACGCCGAAGCCGGAGGTCAGGATGCCGCGCGCCGGGGTGATCGCCGGCACCGAGGAGATCCAGCGGAGCTGCTCCTCGAGACGCGTCTCGACGCGGTCGAGCGCCTGGTCGAGGCGGCTGGCGCGGCTGGCGAGGAGGTCGAGGTCGGCGACCTCGCGGTCCTCGCCGCCGATGCCCGCCTCGATGCCGGCGCCCTCGGGGTCGAGCCCGGCGACGATCGCCAGCTCCATCGTGCGGTCCTCGTAGGCGGCGAGCTGGTCCTGGAGCTGGCGCACGCTGCCCTCGAAGGAGAGGTTGGCCTGGCGGAGGGCGGTGTTCTCGTCCCGCAGGCGGGCCAGCTCCTCGCCGTCGACGGTCTTCTCGAAGTAGGCCCAGCCGATGAACAGGCTGCCCGCGGTGAGCAGCAGCAGGGCGCCGGCGGCGAGCCCGATCTGGAGGTTGGTGACGCGCCACTTGCGCAGCTTGGCGCGGGCGTGGGGGACCAGGATGAGGGTGTGGCAGTTTCTCGCCATGCGCAGCTCGAAGTCCTCGACGTCCAAGAGAGCGAAATGGATCGGGGCCGCGGCGCACTTCGTACTGACCCCCAGCCGCCCCCGAACCTTCGTCCGCAGAAAAAGCCGGGCCATTGTACGCGTCGAGGGATCGATGTCAAGCTATAGGTGCGGCGGAAGTCGTTATGTTTCAGCGGCATGTCGCGCGGCGCCGGCGGCGGGACGGCGGCGCCGGCCGACGGGCGCCGCCGCGTCCGCGCTCGAGCCGGGCGAGATCGCCAGCAATCGGTGAGGAGTTCCGGGACGGCCGGGAGGGCGCGGGCGAACGCGCCCCCGTCGCGCGCATGCTGAATGGACATAGCCGCGGGAGGGAGGGTCCGACGCGGCCCGGCGCTCCCGGCGCTGCCGGCGGGGGAGCCGTCCCGCCGGGCGGCGGAGGCGGCACTTGAGGCTGGGAGGCCGCCGCAACCCGTCCCGCCTCTCCGCCGACCCCACCTTGCCGCCGACCGCAGGTCTCACCTGGAGCTCCGAGCGCCGCGCCCGCGAGGCGCTGGCGGCGGCGATCGACGCCGTCGGCGGCCTCGACCGCCTGGAGGCGATCCGCACCGTCTTCGCCGACCGCGCCGGGCACCTCCACCTGCGCAACCAGAGCCCGCGGCCGGAGGGGCCGTGGCTGGCGCTCGCCCGCCGCGGCTGGGACGCCCTCGACCTCGCCGCCGGCGCCGCCGCCAGCGAGCGCGAGGGCTGCTTCGCCGGCGGCTACGTCGACCACGTCCGCGAGGTCTTCGCCGGCGGCTCCGGCATGGTCCTCGACCTCCACGCGCGCACCGTGCGGCGGGCGCCCGGGATGCGGCGCGGCGAGCTCGACGCCGTCGAGCGCACCTTCCCGCCGCTCGCGCTCCTCGCCGCCTGGCGGCGGGCGGCGACGCTGCGCTGGCTGGGCGAGGAGACGCGCGGCGGCCGGCGTCTGGCGGCCGTCTCCTTCCACTGGGAGGGCGCCGGCACCTACTCGCTGCTCCTCGACGCCGAGAGCCGCCTCCCCGCCGCGCTCGAGACGCTGACCTCCGACCGCACGGCGGGGGACGCGGTCTACGGCTTCCTCTTCGACGACTGGCGCCGTGTCGACGGCGTCCTGGCGCCGTTCCGGCTCGAGCACCGCCGCGCCGGCGAGACGACCGCCGTCTTCGCCTCCGCCGAGGTTGCCGTCGACCGCCCGCTCGAACCGGCGCTCTTCGCGGTGCCGGCCGGCTTCGTCGAGGCCGAGCCGGCGGCCGGCGGGCCGTCGCGGCTCACCCGGCTGGCCGACGACGTCTGGCTGATCGAGGGGCTCGGCGGACGCCTCGCCTACAACGCGCTGGCGGTCGGCTTCGAGCGCGAGGTGGTGGTCGTCGAGGCGCCGCTCGCCTCGAGCGTCGGCGAGGAGGTGCTGGCGCGCGCGGCGGAGGCGATGCCGGGGCGGCCGGTGACCACCCTGGCGCTGACCCACCACCACGACGACCACTCCGGCGGCACCCGCCCGTTCGTCGCCGCCGGCGCGACGATCCTCACCACCGCCGGCAACGTCGACTACCTCCGCGCGATGGCGGCGGCGCCGCGCACCCTCCACCCCGACCGGCTGGCCGGCGAGCCGCGCGAGCCGACGATCGAGGTGGTGCGCGGCCGGCGGACGCTCGGCGACGGCCGCCGCCGGCTGGAGCTCATCGAGGTCGGCCCGTCGCCGCACGTCGACGAGATGCTCGTCGCCTGGCTGCCGGAGGAGGGCATCCTCTTCCAGGGCGACCTCCTCAACGTGCCGCGCGGCGGCCCGGTGCCGCCGGCGGTCGACACCACCGTCCACTTCGCGCGGAAGCTCGCCGAGCTGGAGCTCGAGCCCCGCGTCCACGTCGGCGTCCACGGCACCGCCGGCGGCCCCGAGCACCTCGCCGAGGCGCTGGAGCGCCGCCGCCGCCTCGACGCCGGCGAGGACCCGTGGGGGCGGGTGGACTGACGACCCCGTCGCGGTGAGCGGCGCCCGGACGTAGCTCAGAACTCGCCGACGAGGCCGATCTCGACCTCCAGCCGATACCCCGTCCGCCCCTCGACCACGTCCTGCACGTGGGCGATCAGCGCCCGCACGTCGGCGGCGGTGGCGCCGCCGGCGTTGATCACGATGTTGGCGTGGCGCCGGGTGATCATCGCGCCGCCGACGCGGAAGCCCTTGAGTCCCGCCTCGTCGATCAGCCGGCCGGCGCCGATCCCCTCCATCTTCTTGAAGATCGATCCGGCCGACGGCTCGCTGTCGAGCGGCGGGTGGCGCTCGGCGCGCCAGGCGAGGTTGGCCTCCATGACCTCCCGCAGCCGCGCCGGGTCGCCGGGGGCGAGGCGGAAGGTGGCGGCGAGGACGGCGTCGTCGCGGTGGTGGAGGATCGAGTCGTCGTAGCCGAACTCGAAGTAGTCGCGGCCGACCGTCTTCCGCGCGCCCTCCTCGGTGAGGACCTCCGCCGACTCCAGCACCTCCTCGATGAACATCGTCCGCTCGCGCTCGGGCGGCGGCGAGAGGAAGTGGAGGTTCTGCCACAGCGCGCCGCCGACCGTCGAGGGGATGCCGACGTAGTGCTCGAGGCCGGAGAGCCCGGCGGCGACCGCCGCCTCGATGAGGTCGGGGTAGACGACGACGCCGCTCTCGGCCCACACCCGTCCGCTCTCGCCGTCGACCGTCCTCCCGGCGGCGCGGTTGCGGATCACCAGGCCGCGGAAGCCGCGGTCGCCGATCAGCACGTTGGCGCCGACGCCGAGGAGGAAGTGGCGGACGCCGAGCTCGCGGGCCAGCGAGATGGCGCGCGCCAGCTCGTCGCGGTCGGCCGGCTCGTAGAGGAGGTCGGCCGGGCCGCCGATCCTGAACGTGGTGTAGGGGGCGAGCGGCGCGTCGGCGCGCAGCCGCTCGGCGCCGAGGGCGTGGGCGAGCGCGGCGCGGTGCTCGGCCGAGAGCGGTGACGGCGGCGCCTCCACCGCGTCGTTCATCCCGCGGCCCCGCTCGTCCCCGCGGCCTCGGGCTCGTCGAGCAGGCGCACCCGCCGCTCGTGGCGGCCGCCGTCGAACGGCGTGCTCAGGAAGAGGGCGACGATCCGCTCGACCGTCTCCCAGGGCACCATCCGCTCGCCGATCGACAGCACGTTGGCGTCGTTGTGGGCGCGTCCGAGGCGGGCCGACTCCTCGTTCCAGGCCAGCGCGCAGCGCACCCCGCGCACCCGGTTGGCGGCCATCGCCTCGCCGTTGCCGGAGCCGCCGAGCACGATGCCGCGGTCGGCCTCGCCGGCGGCCACCGCCAGGGCGACCGGACGGATGAAGCGCGGGTAGTCGACCGACTGCTCGGAGTCGGTGCCGAAGTCGCGCACCTCGTGGCCGGCCTCGGCGAGCAGGCGGACGACGCGCTCCTTGTAGCGGAAGCCGGCGTGGTCGGAGCCGATGGCGACGCGCATCGTGGCCTCCCGGGGGTCAGGCGATCAGAGGTAGCCGAGGCTCTTCAAGACCTCGGCGGTGTCGTCGGTCATCGTGCGCTCCTCGGCGCAGGCGGCGGCGTGCGGCTCGACGGCGACCGGGAAGCTCTCGGCGCGGTCCCACTCCCACAGCTCGCGCTTGAGCCGCTCGGTGTCCTCCGGGAAGCGCTCGGCGACGTTCTCCGTCTCGCCGGGGTCGGTCGCGAGGTCGA
>DATABP010000198.1:0-2256 GCA_036259515.1 Thermoanaerobaculia bacterium
CGCTCGGTGAGCCGCGGGTGGGAGCCGAAGAAGAAGGTCGCCGCCTTGCCGCTCGGGGGACCGGCGGCGGCGAGCAGCGTCTCGTACATCTTCGGCGCCTCCTCGGGGCGGTAGCCGGCGGCGGCCAGCTTCTCCAGCCCGCCGCGGTCCGCCTCGTCCTCCAGCTCGCGGCCGTAGCCGTTGACCGCCGCCAGGAAGGCGAGCTGGAGCCCCAGGCCGACGAACAGCTCGCCGACGACGTCGATCGCCGCCGCCCTGCCCCAGTCGCCGGCCCGCCAGGCGTCGGCCTTCTCGCCGGCGATCGCCACCGCCGCGGCCGCCGCCGCCACCGACAGCGCCACCGCCCGGTTCTGCGCCGCGCGCCGGTGGCGCAGCATGTGGCGGTACTCGACGTGGCTCATCTCGTGGCCGAGGACGGTGGCGAGCTGGTCCTCGTTGTCGAGCCGGGCGAGGAGGCCGGAGTGGACGTAGAGCGAGCCGTGCGGGTAGGCGAAGGCGTTGACGCCGGTGTCGGCGACCACCCGCACGCGGTAGTCGAGCTCCGGGTTGGCCGCCATGCCCGGCGGCTCGAGCCGCGCCACCACGCCGGCGAGGTAGCCCTCGAGCAGCGGGTCGTCGATCACCGCCACCTCGCCGAGCAGGAGGTCCTCCTCGGCGCGGGACTCCTCCCACAGCGCGACCTCGTCGGCGAGCGGCGTGAACTGGGCGCCGCCCGAGGAGATCGGCGGCAGGTCGGTGGAGACGCAGGCGGTCAGCAGCGACGCGACGAGCGCCGCCGCGGCGCCGCGCACGGCGGTAGGGTGCTTCGGCATGACGGACCTCCGCGAACGATGGAGGGACTCTAGCAGGCTGCCGAGCGCCCGAGAACGCGTCGCCTCCCCAGGGAGGCGCGGAGCCGGCCTTTCGCGATTCAAGATCTCCTCACGGGTGGCGAACGCAAAGTCGACGCGATGCGTCGCCTTCGCATGGGGTGAGAACGCGACGTTGGCGCGACTCGGTGCCTTCGCATGGGGTGAGAACGCGGCAACTCCGCAGAACGGGCCATTCGCAGGCGCCGAGAACGGTGGCCGGAGCGGATGTGGCGGGCGCGGCGAGGCGAGGCCGGCCGGCACGGAGGGCCAGCCGCTACGGAACCGGCGGGGCGGCCGCCGCCGGCACGGCGTCGATCGCCGGCAGGAGCAGCCGCGCCTCGGGGTGCCCGACCACCTCCACGTGCACCTCGCCGCCGGCGGCCGGCAGGTCGGCGGGGTCGACGTGGAGGACGTAGCGGCTGGTCAACGTGCGCGCCAGCCGCGCCGTCGCCTGGAGGGGGAAGTCGTAGGTCTTCTCGTAGGTGCCGCCGGTCTCGGCCGCGACGCGGCGCAGGCCGAGCTCCAGCGTGTGGGAGTCGGCCTGGGTGACGTCGAGCACGAACACCGGCACCCCCGCCCGCCACAGCGCCCGCGCCGCCTCGCGGTAGTCGCCGCCCATCCGGAAGCCGCTCGACCCCCAGCGGCCCAGCCCCCAGCCGAGGAACACCATCCGCTTCTCCCCCGGCAGCGGCTCGACGGCGCGGGCGACCAGCTCGAGCGCCCGCTCCGGCTGCGCGGCACGGCGGGCGGCGGCGTCGTCCCACGCCGCGGCGATCGACGGCGCGTCGGGCGCCGGCGGGGGGAGCGGCGGCGGGTCGGTGCCGAAGCGGAGCGCGCCCCACACCGCCTCGCGGGTGGCGGCGCGGTCGCGGGAGAAGTCCTGCCACAGCTCGAGGCGCGAGTCGAAGGAGACCACGGCGACGCGGTCGTCGGCCGGCAGCGCGGCGAGGAGCTTCTCGACGAAGGGGAGCATCTTGAGGTGGCCGCGGACGCGCACGGCGTTGAAGTCCGCCTGGAGGAAGAGGACGACGAGCGCCGGGCGCGGCGGGTTGGGCGCGACGGGCTCGGCGGCGGTCGCGGCGGAGGGCTCCTCCGCGGCGGGCTCGCCGGCGGGCGGCGGGGCGGCGGGCGCCTCGTCCGCCACGCCCTCGAAGTCGACCGCCCGCACCGGCACCCGCGTGTCGCCGACGGCGACCAGGAAGTCGTCCGGTCCGAGGCCGCGGATCGGCTCGCCGCGCGAGTCGACCACCCGCACCCGGATCGCCGACAGCCGGACGTCGACCGTCTCGCCGAAGGCCGCCTCGGGCTGTGTCGCCGGAGCCGCGGGCTCGGACTGGGGCGCCGCTCCCGCCGCCGCCGCGATCGCGGTCGCCGCCGTCGCCACGAGGACGACCGCCAGCCGCCC
>DATABP010000199.1:0-2298 GCA_036259515.1 Thermoanaerobaculia bacterium
GGGCTGACCCGCATCGACGCCGATACCGTCGCCTCGCCGGGATCCTGGGAAGCGGCGCTGCGCGGGCTCGGGGCGGCGCTCGGCGGCGCCCTGAGCGGCTGGCGGCGGCCGCGGGGGTGGGCCGATCCGCCGGTCGAAGCAATTCGGCAGGGAGAGCAGGCGGAGAGAGGGGGGGCTCTCGGCGGCGGCTCCGCGTCGGGCCCGTCTTCGACCGCTTCCGAGGCTGTCGCCGTCTGCATCGTCACCCACCACGACGCGGCCGACGTGCCGGCCTGCTTCGCGGCGATCGCGGCGCTCGAGCACCGGCCACTCGAGGTGGTGGTGGTCGACTGCGCGAGCGGGGACGGGACGCCGGCGGTGGTCGAGCGCGAGGCGGCCGCGTTGCGGCGGGCGGGGGTGCCGGTGGCCCTGCTCGCGCTCGCCGACAACCGCGGCTTCGCCGGCGGCATGAACGCGGCGTTCGCCGCCTGCGGGGCTCCGTGGCTGCTGACGCTCAACGCCGACGCGCGGCCGGCGCCGGGTTACCTCGGCCGCCTCCTCGCCCGCGCCGCCGCCCACCCGGAGCTCGCCGTCGGCGCGGTGACCGGGCGGCTCGTGCGGCCGGCCGAGCCGGGCCAGGCGCGGCGGCTCGACGCCTGCGGCATGCGGCTGACCCGCACCTGGCGCCATCTCGACCGCGGCTCGTCCGAGCCCGACCGCGGCCAGTACGCGCGGCCGGAGCGGGTGTTCGGCGGCACCGGGGCGGCGACGCTCTTCCGGCGCGCGGCGCTCGACGACGCGGCGCTCGCGGGCGAGGTCTTCGACCCCCGCTTCCACAGCTTCCGCGAGGACGCCGAGCTCGCCTTCCGTCTCCGCGAGCGCGGCTGGGAGGTGCTCTACGAGCCGGCCGCCGTCGCCGAGCACCGCCGGCGCGTGCTGCCCGAGCGCCGCGCCGCGCTGCCGGCGGCGGCGAACCTCCACTCGCTGAAGAACCGCTACCTCCTCCGCGTCTACCACCAGACGGGACGCAACCTCCTCCGCACGCTCCTGCCCGCCGCGGCGCGCGACCTCGCCGCGCTCGCCTACGTGCTCGCCGCCGAGCGCTCGTCGCTCCCCGCCTACGCCTGGTTGTGGCGCCATCGGCGGGAGCTCCTGGCGCGGCGGCGGGCGATCCAGGCGCGGCGGCGGGTGCCGCCGGCGGAGATCGACCGCTGGTTCGGGATCGAGGGGCTGCCGCTGTGAGCGGCGCGGGCGCCCTCGGGCCGCCGCGCGTCGGCGGCCGCCCGGCGCGGGTGGCGATCGTCGGCAGCCGCGGCATCCCCGGGCGCTACGGCGGCTACGAGACCCTCGCCGAGGAGCTGGCGGTGCGGCTGGTCGAGCGCGGCTGGCGGGTGACGGTGACCTGCCGCTCGCACTCGACGCCGCGGGAGCTGCGCGCGCACCGCGGCGTCGACCTCCTGGTGCTGCCGACGCTCCGCGCCCGCTACCTCGACACCCCGGTCCACACCTTCCTCGCCGCCCTCGACCTCGCCCGTCGCCAGGGCCGGACGCCGATCGACGCGGCGCTGGTCGTCAACTCGGCGAACGCGATCTTCGTCCCCCTCCTCCGCGCCGCCGGAATTCCCGTCGCCCTCCACGTCGACGGCATCGAGAAGCGGCGCGCCAAGTGGGGGCCGCCGGGGCGGGCGGTCTACGCCGTGTCGGAGCGGCTCGCCTGCGTCGTGCCCGACGCGCTGGTCACCGACGCGGAGGTCATCCGCCGGCACTACCTCGACCGTTACGGCGCCGACTCCTGGGAGATCGCCTACGGCGTCGAGCCGCGGCCGCCGCGGCTGGAGGGGGAGTCGACGCTCGCCCGGCTGGGGATCGAGCCGCGGCGCTTCTTCCTCTACGTCTCGCGCTTCGAGCCGGAGAACAACCCGCACCGGGTGGTCGAGGCCTACCGTCAGGCCGGCGGCGAGCTGCCGCTGGTGATGGTCGGCGGCGCGCCCTACGCCGACCGCTTCATCGCCGCCTTCCGGCGCCGCGCCGACCCGCGGGTGCTCTTCCCCGGGCCGGTCTACGGCGAGGGCTACCGCGAGCTCCTGTCGACGGCGCTCGCCTACGTGCACGCCACCGAGGTCGGCGGCACCCATCCGGCGCTGGTCGAGGCGATGGGCTACGGCAACTGCCTCCTGGTCAACGACGCGCCGGAGAACCGCGAGGTGGCGGGCGACGCCGGCTGGTTCTTCCGCGCCGCCGAGCCGGCCACCCTCGCCGCGCTCTTCGACCGCGTGCGCCGCGATCCCGCCGCCGCCGCCGACCTCGGCCGCCGCGCCG
>DATABP010000200.1:0-2029 GCA_036259515.1 Thermoanaerobaculia bacterium
CCGCGCGGGCGGCCGCCGCGGAGGCCGCCGCCGCTCCGCCCGCGCGCGACGAGGGCGACCTCTCCGCCGCCGCCGTCGTCCTCGGCAACCTCTTCGCCTGCGCCATCGCGCTGCCCTTCGCGCTCGCCGACCCCGCCGCGCTGGCCGCCGCCGGCGCCGCCGACTGGGCGCTCCTCGTCTACCTCGGCGCCGTCCAGGTCGGCCTCGCCTACGTGATGCTGACCCGCGCCTTCCGCCGCGTCGAGGCGCTGGAGGCGTCGCTGCTCCTGCTCGTGGAGCCGGTGCTCAACCCGATCTGGACCTGGGCGGTCCTCGGCGAGGAGCCGGGCGGCTGGGCGCTCGCCGGCGGCGGAGTGATCGTCGCCGCGACGGCCGCGAAGGCGGCCTTCGACGCGCGCCGGGCACGCCGGCGGCGCCGGGCGGCGGCGGTATCATCGACGGGATGACCGACGAGCGCTCCACTCCCGCCGACGTGCTCGAGCTGGCCCCCGAGCGGCGCCTCCCCGACGAGGAGGCGAAGAAGGGGTTCTGGACCAAGCTCAAGCGCGGCCTGACGATGACCCACACGGAGCTCATCGAGAAGGTGAGCGCCGCGATGGAGGGCCGCGCCACCGTCGACGCGGAGATGCTGGAGTTCCTCGAGGAGGTGCTGATCTCCGCCGACCTCGGCGTCGAGACCTCGCTGGAGCTGGTCGAGCAGATCCGCCGCGACGTCCGCCCCGGCCAGGCGATGGACGTCTTCCAGCTCCGCCAGCGGCTGGTCGACGAGATGTCGGTGCTGCTGCTCGACGCGCCGCGGCCGCCGCAGTGGCGGGAGGCGCCGGGCGGGCCGCCGCGGATCACGCTGGTGGTGGGCGTCAACGGCGTCGGAAAGACGACCTCGATCGCCAAGCTCGCCCGCCGCTCGCTCGACGCCGGCGAGCGGGTGCTGATGGCCGCCGGCGACACCTTCCGTGCCGCGGCGATCGAGCAGCTCGCTCTGTGGGGCGAGCGGCTGGGGGTCGACGTGGTGCGCGGCGCCGCCGGCGGCGACCCGGCGGCGGTGGTCTACGACGCGATCGCGGCGGCGCGGGCGCGGCGGATCGACCACGTGCTGGTCGACACCGCCGGCCGCCTCCACACCAAGGACCACCTGATGGCCGAGCTCGGCAAGATCGGCCGGGTGATCGACCGCGAGGCCCCGGAGTGGCGGCGCCGCACGCTCCTCGTCCTCGACGCCACCACCGGGCAGAACGCGATCGCCCAGGCGCGCACCTTCACCCAGGTGGTGCCGGTCGACGGCGTGCTGCTCGCCAAGCTCGACGGCACCGCCCGCGGCGGCATGGCGGTGGCGGTGGCCCGCGAGCTGCGGCTGCCGGTGCTCTTCCTCGGCGTCGGCGAGCGGCCGCAGGACCTCGTCGAGTTCCGGCCGCGCGAGTTCGCGTCGGCGCTGTTGGGCTGAGGGGGCGGTGGCACGCCGACGGCCAGCCGGCGTGGACGCACGTTCGACGTAGCGGCCGGCCTCCGTGCCGGCCGATCCCTCCGATGACCCTCGATCCCTGGCACTCCCACCTCCGCCGCGCCCTGCGGCTGGCCGCCCGCGGCCGCTACCGGGTGCCGCCGAACCCGATGGTCGGCGCGGTGGCGGTGGCGCCGGACGGCGAGGTGGTGGGCGAGGGCTGGCACGCCGAGGTCGGCGGAGCGCACGCCGAGGCGGCGGCGCTGGCGGCGGCCGGCCGGCGCGCGGAAGGCGCCACCCTCTGCGTCACGCTCGAGCCCTGCAACCACCACGGGCGCACGCCGCCCTGCACCGAGGCGATCCTCGCCGCCGGCGTGCGGCGGGTGGTCGTCTGCCACCGCGATCCCGACCCCACGGTGGCCGGCGGCGGGCTGGCGCGGCTGGCGGCGGCCGGCGTCGAGGTCGCCTGCGGCGGCCCGGTGGACGAGGCGCTGCGCCTCAACCTCCGCTTCCTGGTGCCGGCGCTCCTCGGCCGCCCGCAGGTGACGCTCAAGTGGGCGATGAGCCTCGACGGCAAGATCGCCACCGCGG
>DATABP010000201.1:0-5984 GCA_036259515.1 Thermoanaerobaculia bacterium
CGTGCGGCCGGTCACCGAACGGAGCTTCCGCCGCGCCGGCGGCCCCGGCGAGGCGACCGCCGAGGCGCTGGCGCCCCACCTCTTCGACGCCGCGGCGCGGCTGGTGATCGTCGACGGGCTCCTGGTGCCGGAGCTGTCGGACACCGCCGGCCTCCCCGCCGGGGTCGTCGTCCAGGGCCTGGCCCGGGCGCTCGCCGAGCGTCCCGAGGCGGTGGCGCGCCACCTCGGCCGCCACGCCCGCGCCGAGGACAACCCGTTCACCCTGCTCAACACCGCCTTCTTCGCCGACGGCGCCTACGTGGAGCTGCCGGCCGGCGCGGTGGTCGAGGCGCCGATCCAGCTCCTCTTCGTGTCGACGGCGGCGGCGGAGGGCGAGGAGCCGCTCGCCAGCCGGCCGCGCACGCTGATCGTCGCCGGCGAGGCGAGCCAGGCCAAGGTGGTCGAGACCTACGTCTCCGCCGGCGGCCGCGACGCCGTCTACCTGGTGTCGCCGGTCACCGAGCTCGTCGCCGGCCCGGGCGCCGTCGTCGACCACGTCAAGCTGCAGAAGGACGCCCGGCGCGCCTTCCACCTCGCCGCCTTCCAGGTGCGCCAGGAGCGCTCCGCCACCGTCACCTCGCACGCGCTGTCGATCGGCGCCGCGATCGCCCGCACCGACGTCGGCGCGGTGCTCGCCGGCGAGGGCGGCGACTGCACGCTGAACGGCCTCTACGTGGTCGACGGCGAGCAGCTCGTCGACACCCACATGCGGGTCGACCACGCCGCCGCCCACTGCTCGTCGCACGAGCTCTACAAGGGCATCCTCGACGGCAAGAGCCGGGCGGTGTTCAACGGGCTGATCCACGTCCACCCCGGGGCGCAGAAGACCGACGCCAAGCAGACCAACCGCAACCTGCTGCTGTCGTCCGGGGCGCTCGCCGCCTCGAACCCGCAGCTCGAGATCTTCGCCGACGACGTCCGCTGCACCCACGGCTCGACGGTCGGCCAGCTCGACGAGGACGCGGTCTTCTACCTGCGCTCGCGCGGCATCGGCGCCGAGGCGGCGTCGAGCCTCCTGACCTACGCCTTCGCCAGCGACGTGGTGCAGCGGATCGCCATCGAGCCGGTGCGCCGCGACCTCGAGGAGTTCCTCTTCGCGCGGCTGCCGCTGGGCGAGGTCGTGCGGCAGGCGGTGTGAGGAGGCCGGGGCGATGACGCTGGCGGTCGAGGTCGGGCGCGGCGCGGCGGAGACGGCGGGCGCCGCGCGGCGGCCCTTCGACCCGGCGCGGGTGCGCGACGAGTTCCCGGCGCTCGCCCCCCACCTCCACGCGCCGCGCCTCGCCTACCTCGACAGCGCCGCCTCGGCGCAGAAGCCGCGGGCGGTGATCGACGCGGTGGCCGGCTTCTACGCCGGCGACTACTCGAACGTCCACCGCGGCCTCCACCCGGTGGCCGCCGCCGCCGACGCCGCCTACGAGGGCGCCCGCCGGCGGCTCGCCGGCTTCCTCGGCGCCGCCGCGCCCGAGGAGGTCGTCTTCGTGCGCGGCGCCACCGAGGCGATAAACCTGGTGGCGCGGAGCTTCCTCCGCCCGCGCCTCGCCGCCGGCGACGAGGTGCTGGTCACCGAGCTCGAGCACCACGCCAACATCGTTCCCTGGCAGATGGTCGCCGAGGAGGCCGGGGCGCGGGTGGTCGCGGCGCCGGTCGACGACCGCGGCGACCTCGACCTCGCGGCGCTCGCCCGCCGCCTCGGGCCGCGCACCAGGATGGTCGCCGTCACCCGGGTGTCGAACGCGCTCGGCACGGTGGTGCCGGTGGCCGAGGTGGCGGCGCTCGCCAGGAGCCGGGGCGTGCCGGTGCTGGTCGACGGCGCCCAGGCGGTGGCCCACGAGCCGGTCGACGTGACGGCGCTGGGCTGCGACTTCTACGTCCTCTCCGGCCACAAGATGTTCGCGCCGACGGGCATCGGCGTCCTGTGGGGCCGGGGCGAGCTCCTCGCCGCGATGCCGCCCTACCAGGGCGGCGGCGGGATGATCCGCTCGGTATCCTTCGACGGCACCCGCTTCGCGCCGCCGCCGGCGCGCTTCGAGGCGGGCACGCCGCACGTCGCCGGCGCCATCGGGCTGGCGGCGGCGGTCGACTGGCTGGAGGGGCTCGACCGCCCGGCCGCCGCGGCGCACGAGGCGGCGCTCCTCGCCGACGCCTCCCGGCGGCTTCGGGAGCTGCCCGGCGTCGCCCTCGTCGGCGACCCGCGGCGGCGCGTCGGCGTCCTCTCCTTCACCGTCGCCGGCGTCCATCCGCACGACGTGGGCACCGTGCTGGCGGCCGAGGGGGTCGCCGTGCGCGCCGGCCACCACTGCGCGCAGCCGCTCGTCGAGCGCTTCGGGCTGACCGCCACCACCCGCGCCTCGTTCGCCGTCTACAACCTCGCCGAGGACGTCGACCAGCTCGTCGCCGGCGTCCGCCGCGCCATCGAGGTGCTGGGATGAGGGGCTCGCGATGACCGGCGCCGAGCTCCGCGAGCTCTACCAGGACGTCATCCTCGACCACGGCAAGCGGCCGCGCAACTTCGGCCGCCTGCCCGCCGCCAACCGCAGCGCCCAGGGCGACAACCCGCTGTGCGGCGACCGACTGACGCTGACCGTCGAAGTGGCCGACGGCCGGGTGGCCGACGCCGCCTTCGAGGGCGCCGGCTGCGCCATCTCGGTGGCCTCGGCGTCGCTGATGACCGACGCGGTCAAGGGCCTGCCGGTCGCCGAGGCCGAGGCGCTGTTCCACCGCTTCCACCGCCTCCTGGCCGGCGAGCGCGGCGGCGCGGCGGCGGCCGGCGGCGAGGCCGGCGAGGACCTCGGCAAGCTGGCCGTCTTCGCCGGCGTCCGCGAGTACCCGATGCGGGTGAAGTGCGCCACCCTGCCGTGGCACACGCTGATCGCGGCGCTCCACTCCGCCCCCGCCGCGGACGGCGCGCCGGCGGCCAGCGTCAGCACCGAATGAGCGCCGGTCTTGCAACGAGGAGGAGCGCGATGAGCGACCGCGACGAATCGACCCCGGCTGCGAACCCCGAGGGCGCCGCCACCGCCCCGGCGCCGCCGCCGACCGTCGACCTCCAGGCGGCGATGGCGATCGAGGAGCGGATCGTGGCGGCGCTCAAGACCGTCTTCGACCCGGAGATCCCGGTCGACATCTACGAGCTCGGCCTGGTCTACGACGTCGACGTCCAGCCGGGCGGCAAGGTCGGCGTCCGCATGACCCTGACCTCGCCGGCCTGCCCGGTCGCCGGCAGCCTGCCCGGCGAGGTCGAGCAGAAGGTGCAGGCGGTGCCGGGCGTCGAGGAGGTCACCGTCGACCTGGTGTGGGACCCGCCGTGGAACCCGGGGATGATGTCCGAGGCGGCGCGGCTCGAGCTCGGCTTCTTCTGATCCCGCGCGTTCCGGTCCCGCGCGTCGCCGGCGCCGCCGGCACGATCCGAGCATCCAGGTCCGGCGAGATCGCCACCGGGCGGGAACGTCCGGCGGCCGCGCTTTGTTGAAAGGACGTCGCAACACCAGGAGTTTCGCCATGCCCCAGAGAACCCGACGCGCACGCCGCCTCCTCGCCCCCCTGCTGCTCGCGGCGACGCTCGTCCCCGGCCTGCCGTCGCTCGCCGCCGAGGCGCCGGCGACCGGCCCCGAGGAGCTGCACTACCGCTGGAACCTCGGCCGGCTGCTCGGCCGGGTGGCGGGCATCTTCCTGCCCGACGAGGGCGACGGGGTGATGACGCTCAAGCGCGCCAACGGCGACCTGGTCACCGAGCTGGTGATCACCTCCGAGCAGAGCCGCGACGGCTTCTGGCGCTACGGCTCGCGGATCGACGGCGAGAGCGGCAACGCCGAGCGCGCGTGGTCCTCCTACCGCTGGCGCGGCGAGGAGAAGTCGAAGCAGGAGGACCTCACCGCCGCGGGGGTCAAGGACGTGGTCTCCGGCATCTACGCCATCCGCCAGGACCCGCCCACCTCCACCCGCCGGATGGAGATCTGGTCGGACGGCAAGATCTACCCGGTGGTGGTGGTGCCGCGCGGCGAGGAGTCGCGGAAGA
Source organism: Thermoanaerobaculia bacterium (assembly GCA_036259515.1). Classification (GTDB taxonomy): domain Bacteria; phylum Acidobacteriota; class Thermoanaerobaculia; order Multivoradales; family JBCCEF01; genus DATABP01. Next base: position 4,055 of record DATABP010000201.1, read on the forward strand.
TCGACGGCGAGCGCGTCCCCACCCGCCACTACACGGTGCGCGGCGACAAGAGCCAGGAGGGCCGCTACTGGGACGGCTCGCTCGAGCTGTGGCTGGCCAAGGACGCCGCGAACACGCCGGTCGAGATCCACATCGCGCGCGACCTCGCGGCGCTCCAGCTCCGCCTCCAGTCGGTGCCCTGACCGGCGGCCGGCGGCCGGCCGTTCCGCCGCTCCGCGAAGACGAGACGAGCCCCGGCCGCAACCGGGGCTCGCGTCGTTTCGGCCGGCGGCAGCGCCGCGATGACGCCGCCGCGGCCGCCGCCTCAGTACGCCGCCGCGCCGTCGGTGGCGGTGCCGACCTCCATGCCGGTGCCCATGCCGCCGGTGCCCATGCCGCCCATGTCGCCCATCTCGACGATGCCGCAGGCCAGCCGCGGCCCGGCGTCGCCCGAGGGCTGGGACGAGCAGTCGTCGACGTGGCCGTGGACCAGCACCGCCTTGCCGATCACCGAGTTCTCCCCCTCCAGGCTGAGCTGATCGGTGGTCAGCTCGAGGTGGCCGGTGCCGTCCTCGCCGATCTCGACGTTGCCGAGGTCGCCGGCGTGGCGCGGCGCGGTCGGCGGGCAGGCGTGCGGCGCGCCGGCGGGGTTGAAGTGGCCGCCGGCGCTCTCGAAGCCCGGCGGCTCGCAGGAGCCGGTCTCGTGGACGTGGAAGCCGTGCGGGCCGCTGCCGTCGACGCCCTCGACGTCGGCGATCACCCGCACCCCGCCGGCCTCGCCGACGAAGCTCACGTGGCCCATGGGCTCGCCGTTGGGGCCTTCGAGCATCGCCATCGCGGTGTCGCCGGCCGGCGGCTCGGGGGCGCCGAACGGCTCGCTCTCGGTGCCGAGGGCGAGGTCGGTGCCGGTGGTCAGGTCGTCGCCCGCCGGCTCCTCGCTCGGCGCGCAGGCGGCGAGCGGCAGGATGGCGAGGGCGGCGGCGAGCACGAACGGGGACAGCCGGGACTCACTCCTCTTCACGGTCTTCCTCCTCTTCCGGTCGTTCCGGGGGGTCTGGGACGGGATGGTATCGGCTCGCGGCCGGAGCGGCGAAGCGCCGCGGCCGCGGATTCTTCCGTGCCGGGCCGCTTTCGCAAGCAATCCACGTACCCCGCGGGCCGCTCCCGGCAGCCTACCTCCCCGCCCGGCTGTAGGCCGTCCCGGGGTGGCGGCGCACCCAGCCGGCCAGCTCGAGCTCGAGAAGGGCGCCGAGCACCCCGTCGACCGGAACGCCCAAGGCGGCGGCGACCTCCTCGACGCGGCGCTCGCGGCCGACCTCGAGCGCCGCCAGCACCCGCCCGGGGAGCCCCTCCGGACGCCCGGCGTCGGCGACCGCCGCGCGGCCGCCGCCGGCGGCGAGCAGGAAGTCGCTCTCCGAGGGCCCGAACAGCACGTCGAGCACGTCGCGCGGGTCGGCGGCGGGGAAGGCGCCGTCGCGGAGCAGCGCGTGGGCGCCGCGCGAGCGCCGGTCGAAGATCGAGCCGGGGACGGCGAGCACGTCGCGCCCGAGGTCGAGCGCGTGACGGGCGGTGATCAGCGAGCCCGAGCGCTCCGCCGCCTGCACCACCAGCGTGCCGCGGGCGAGCGCCGCGATCAGCCGGTTGCGCACCGGGAAGTGCCAGGCCAGCGGCTCGGCGGCGCAGGGGAGCTCCGAGACCACCGCGCCCGAGGCGGCGATCTCGCGCCGCAGCCGGGCGTGGCCGCGCGGGTAGTCGACCCCCAGGCCGCAGCCCAGGACGGCGACGGTGGTGCCGCCGGCGGCGAGCGCGGCGCGGTGGGCGACGGCGTCCACCCCCTGCGCGCAGCCCGAGACGACGGTCAGCCCGGCGGCGGCCAGCGCGCGGGCGAAGTGCTCGGCGGCGGCGCGGCCGTAGGCGTCGGCGCGGCGAGAACCGACGATCGCCACCGCGG
>DATABP010000202.1:0-2762 GCA_036259515.1 Thermoanaerobaculia bacterium
TCGAGAGCGCCGCGGTGCTCACCCTCGACGGCGTCGGCGAGTGGGCGACGACGACGGTCGGGGTGGGCGACGGCGCGCGGCTCGAGCTCGTCCACGAGATCCGCTTCCCGCACTCGCTCGGCCTCCTCTACTCGGCGTTCACCTATTTCACTGGCTTCAAGGTCAACTCCGGCGAGTACAAGCTGATGGGGCTGGCCCCCTACGGCGAGCCGGTCTACGCCGACCTCATCCGCCGCGAGCTGATCGACCTCAAGGACGACGGCTCCTTCCGCCTCAACCTCGACTACTTCGGCTACCTCGACTCGCTGCGCATGACCAACCAGCGCTTCGAGCGCCTGTTCGGCGGCCCGCCGCGCAAGCCGGAGACGCCGATCACCCAGCGCGAGCGCGACCTCGCGCGGTCGATCCAGGTGGTCACCGAGGAGGCGGTGCTGCGGCTCGCCCGCTTCGCCCGCGAGAAGACCGGCCAGCGCCACCTCTGCCTCGCCGGCGGCGTGGCGCTCAACTGCGTCGCCAACGGCGTGCTGCTCCGCGAGCGGGTGTTCGACGACCTGTGGATCCAGCCCGCGGCGGGCGACGCCGGCGGGGCGCTGGGGGCGGCGCTCGCGGTGTGGCACCAGGCGCTCGGCAACCCGCGGCGCGCGCCGGCCGGCCGCGACGCCATGCGCGGCGCCTACCTGGGGCCGGAGTTCTCGGACGCCGAGGTGCGCGCCTTCCTCGACGCCCACGGCTACCCCCACCGCGAGCTGGCGGACGGCGAGTGGGCCGGCGAGCTGGCGCGCCTCGTCGCCGGAGAGAACGTGGTCGGCCTGTGCCACGGGCGGATGGAGTTCGGTCCGCGCGCGCTCGGCAACCGCTCGATCGTCGGCGACGCCCGCTCGCCGAAGATGCAGTCGGTGATGAACCTCAAGATCAAGTACCGCGAGAGCTTCCGCCCGTTCGCCCCGAGCGTGCTGCGCGAGCGGGTGGCGGAGTGGTTCGAGATGGACCACGACTCGCCGTACATGCTGCTGGTCGCCGACGTCGCCGCCGACAAGCGCCTGCCGCCGGCCGGCGACGAGGCGGGCCTCTCGCTCCAGGAGTGGGTCAACCGCCCGCGATCGGTGGTGCCGGCGATCACCCACGTCGACCACTCGGCGCGCGTCCAGACCGTCCACGCCGACACCAATCCGCGCTATCACGCGCTGATCTCCGAGTTCGAGCGCCTGACCGGCTGCCCGGTGATCGTCAACACCAGCTTCAACGTCCGCGGCGAGCCGATCGTCTGCACCCCCGAGGACGCCTACCGCTGCTTCCTGCGCACCGAGATGGACTACCTGGTGCTCGGCCGCTTCCTGCTCGCCAAGACGGAGCAGCCAGCGTGGGCCCAGGAGCCGCGGGAGGCGTGGCGGGAGGAGTACCCGCTGGACTGATCGGCAACCGCGCGCGGAGATCGAGAAGGCCATCGGAAGGGCTCGCTCTCAGCGATCGGCGCACCGTGCCCGGTGCTATCTTGGCTCCCGCCATGGCCGGCCTGTTCCTCACCTTCGAAGGGCTCGACGGGAGCGGGAAGTCGACCCATCTCGGCCGCGTCGCGCGCTGGCTCTCGGCTCACGAGAGGGCCTGCCGGGTGACGCACGAGCCGGGGGGGACGGCGCTGGGGGACGCGATCCGGCGGGCGTTCCTGGAGGCCGAGCCGGGGCCGGCGGACGGGCGGGTGGAGCTGCTGTTGGTCTTCGCCAGCCGGCGGCAGCACCTGCTGGAGGTGATCGAGCCGGCGCTCGCGGCCGGCGAGGTGGTGCTCTGCGACCGCTTCACCGACTCGACGGTGGCCTACCAGGGGCACGGGCGTGGAGTGGCGGCGGACGAGATCGCGCGGCTCGACGCGCTGGCGACCGGCGGGCGGCGGCCGGACCGGACGCTGCTCTTCGATCTGCCGGCCGAGGAGGCGCGGCGGCGCGGGGACTCGCACGAGCGGCGGCGCCGGGGCCGCGCCAACCGCATCGACCGCGAGGAGCTGGCCTTCTACGAGCGGGTGCGCGAGGGGTACCTGGCGCTCGCCGCCGGCGAGCCGGAGCGCTTCCGGGTGATCGACTCGTCGGGGCCGCGGGAGGCGACGGAGGCGCGGGTGCGGGCGGCGCTCGCCGATCTCTTCCCCGCGCTGGCGGCGGAGGCGGGCGGCGAGCTGGCGGCCGCGGCCGGCGTCGCCGCGCCAGGATGAGGCGGCGGCGGTGAGCGGCACGGCACAGGTCGCCGAGCTGGCCCGCCAGGGGCGGCTCTATCCGGCGGTGATCCTCCACGGCGGCGCCGTCCCCGCGCGCCGCGACGCCGCCGTCGAGCTCGCCCGCACGCTCCTGTGCGCCGCCGAGCCCGAGGCGCGCCCGTGCGGCGCCTGCCGCCACTGCCGGCGCATCGTCTGGCCGGAGGCCGGCGGCGAGGGCGGCTTCCATCCCGACTTCCGGGTGCTCGAGCGCGACCTCAAGACCGCCACCTCGGTCGAGGCCACCCGCGAGCTGCTGCGCGCCGCGCACGTCTCGCCGTTCGAGGCGCGCGGGCAGGTGTTCGTGGTCGGCGCCGCCGAGACGCTGTCGGACGAGGCGGGCGACTCGCTGCTCAAGGCGCTCGAGGAGCCGGGGAGCGGGGCGCCGCGGCACTTCCTGCTGCTGGCGCCGTCCCAGTACGACCTCTCGCCGACGCTGCGCAGCCGCTCGCTCGCCGTCTACCTCGGGCCGGCGGCGGCGCTCGACGAGGGCGAGGTGGCGCCGGTCGCCGCCACGACCACC
>DATABP010000203.1:0-1891 GCA_036259515.1 Thermoanaerobaculia bacterium
ACGGCGGCGGGGGCCGAGGCGTGGGCGACGGCGAGCTGGGACATCCCCCAGGCGGCGACCGCCATCACCAGGTCGCGGACGGCGATGTCGTAGTAGCCGGCGAGCAGCAGGTTGAGCGCGATCGCCACCAGCCAGGCGGCGACCACCAGGCCGCCCAGCCGCGGCTTGACGAACACCAGCACGCCGGCGACGATCTCGATCACGCCGACGATCGCCATGAAGGTCTCGGGCGAGAACGGCAGGAGACCGGCGATCGGATCGGCCAGGTACTGCGTCCACTCGGTGAGGATCTCGGTGAACTTGTCCAAACCGGCGACGATCGGCACGATGCCGAAGGTCAGCCACAACGCCTTGTAGACGGTTGCGCTCCTCGAATCCATCTCAGGGTCCCTCCTTTCGCCCCGTACAGAGTCGCGGAGGGCGGAAAGGTTACGGCGCGGCGACGATCGCGGCGAGGAGGTCGATCCCGTACCACAGGTTGCCGAGGCGCAGGTTCTCGTCCGGCGCGTGCTGGTTGTCGTCGTGGTTGGCGATCGGCACGCCGACCAGCGGCGCCCCCAGCCGCTCCTCGAAGACGTAGAGCGGCAGCGACCCGCCGAGGGTGGGCAGCAGCACCAGCTCGCCGTCCGGCGAGGCGGCGCGGGCGGCGGCGACCGCCAGCCGGGACGCCGGCGAGTCGATCGGCGTGCGCACCGCCGGGTAGCCGGGGCGGCGGACGAGGCGGGCGAGGAGCGGATGCCGGCGGCGCTCCTCGGGCGTCGGCTCGCGGTCGACGACGTGGTAGCCCTGCCGGCGCACGTGCGCCTCCACGAGGTCGAGCATGTGGTCGGGGTCGTCGCCGGCGACGAGCCGGAGGTCGAACGAGGCGGTGGCCTCCGGCGGGATGGCGTTGACCGCCGCCGCCCCCACCCCGCCGCCGGCGATTCCCCGGGCGTTGAGCGCCGGCCGCGCGATCGCCTCGGAGTAGCGTTCGTCCCCGCCCTCCGCGGCCGCCAGTCCGACCTCGTCGAGGAGCGCCGCCTCGAATGCGGGGATCGCCGCCAGCGCCCGCCGCTCCGCCTCGCCGAGCGGCCGCGCCGAGTCGTAGAAGCCCTCGATCGCCACCTTCCCCTCGCCGTCCTCGAAGCTCGCCACCAGCCGCGCCAGCCGCTCGACCGCATTGGGCGCGAAGTTGCCGTAGTGGCCGCTGTGGAGCTGGCGTAGGGCGCCGTAGACGGTGAGCTCGAACCCGGCGTAGCCGCGGACGCCGAAGAAGAGCTGCGGCCGGCCGGTCTGGTGCGCCGGGCCGTCGAGGAAGAGCCAGGCGTCGGCGGCGAGGCGCTCGGCGTAGCGGTCGACGTAGCGCGCCAGGTGCGGCGAGCCGGCCTCCTCCTCGCCCTCGAAGAAGAAGACGAGGTCGGCGGTGCGCGGCACGCCGGCGGCGGCGAGCGCGTCGAGGGCGGCGAAGAGGGCGGCGAGCGGCGCCTTGTCGTCGCCCGCCGAGCGCGCGTAGAGCCGCCACTCGGGATCGATCGGCTCGCCGGGGGCGGGGAACGGCCGCTCCGTGCCGCCCGCTTCGAGCGCCGCGGTGAGGAGCGTCGGCCGCCACGGCGGGAAGGTCCAGCGCGCGGGGTCGACCGGCTGGCCGTCGTAGTGGACGTAGAGCACCAGCGTGCGGCGGGCGCCGCCCGGAACGTCGGCGGGGAGGCGGCCCCAGACGACCGGCGGCGCGGCCGGGAAATCGGGCAGGCCGAGCACCTCGACCGTCGCTCCGCGGCGGCGCAGGCGCTCGGCGATCGCCTCCGCGTTGGCGCGGATGTTCGGCAGGTCGCTGGCGACGTTCGGCAGCTCGAGCAGGCGGGCGAAGTCGGCGAGGATCTCCGCCCCGTGCGCCGCGCGGAAGGCGCGGGCG
>DATABP010000204.1:0-4126 GCA_036259515.1 Thermoanaerobaculia bacterium
CACCCTCCGCCGAGGCCGCCGCCCCCGCCGAGGGCGAGCTCCCGCCCGGCACCCACGTCCTCACCTCGCCGATCGTCGGCACCTTCTACCGCTCCCCGTCGCCCGACGCCGACGCCTTCGTCGAGGTCGGCGCCCGCGTCAAGCAGGGCCAGGTGCTGTGCATCGTCGAGGCGATGAAGCTGATGAACGAGATCGAGTCCGACGCCGACGGCACGATCGTCGAGATCTACCCGAAGAACGCCCAGGCGGTCGAGTTCGGCGAGCCGCTGTTCGCCATCCGGCCGGAGTGACGGCTCCCCCCTCCGCGCCGTGTTCGAGAAGATCCTGATCGCGAACCGCGGCGAGATCGCGCTGCGGATCATCCAGGCCTGCCGCGAGCTGGGCGTGCGCACCGTCGCCGTCCACTCGACCGCCGACCGCGACAGCCTGCACGTCACCTACGCCGACGAGGACGTGTGCATCGGGCCGCCGCCGTCGGCGCAGAGCTACCTCGACCTCACCCGCATCATCGCCGCCGCCGAGATCACCGGCGCCGACGCCGTCCACCCCGGCTACGGCTTCCTCGCCGAGAACGCGCGCTTCGCCGAGGTGCTCGGCCAGTGCGGCCTGGGCTGGATCGGGCCCAGGCCGGAGACCATCCGCCTGATGGGCGACAAGGCGAAGGCGCGGCAGACCGCCGAGGAGGCCGGCGTGCCGGTGCTGCCGGGGAGCCGCGAGCCGCTCGGGTCGGCGGCGGAGGCGGCGGCGCGGGCGGCCGAGGTCGGCTACCCGGTGATCCTCAAGGCGGCGGCCGGCGGCGGTGGCCGCGGCATGCGCGTGGTCGCCCGCCCGGACCAGATCGAGGGCCAGTTCGGCACCGCCCGCGAGGAGGCCGAGAAGGCCTTCGGCGACGGCTCGATCTATCTCGAGAAGTACCTCGTAGAGCCGCGCCACATCGAGCTCCAGGTGTTCGGCGACCGCCACGGCCGGGTGGTCCACCTGGGCGAGCGCGAGTGCTCGATCCAGCGCCGCCACCAGAAGCTGATCGAGGAGGCGCCGTCGCCGGCGCTCACCCCGGAGCTGCGGCGCCGGATGGGCGACGCGGCGGTGGCGATCTGCCGCCGCGTCGGCTACGAGAACGCCGGCACCATCGAGTTCCTGCTCGACGTGGACGGGTCGTTCTACTTCATGGAGATGAACACCCGCATCCAGGTCGAGCACCCGGTCACCGAGATGGTCACCGGCGTCGACCTCGTCAAGCTCCAGATCCGGGTCGCCGCCGGCGAGCCGCTCGACCTGCCCGACGAGGTGCCGATCCGCGGCCACGCCATCGAGTGCCGGATCAACGCCGAGCACCCGGAGCGCTTCACGCCCTCGCCGGGGCGGATCACCGTCTTCCATCCGCCGGGAGGCCCGGGCGTGCGGCTCGACACCCACGCCTACGAGGACTACGTCATCCCGCCCTACTACGACTCGCTGGTCGCCAAGCTGATCGTGCACGACAAGACGCGCGAGGACGCGGTGGCGCGGATGGCGCGGGCGCTCGACTCGTTCATCGTCGAGGGGATCGACACCACCATCCCGCTCCACAAGGCGATCGCCCGCGACCCGGAGTTCCGCGCCGGGCGGCTGTCGACCCGCTTCATGGAGGGCTTCGTCGAGCGGCGGAAGGCGGCGGCGGAGGGCGGGCGGTGAGCACCGCCGCCGCCGTCCGCGAGCGGCCGCGGCCGCCGGCGGTCTATTCCATCGCCGACGCGGCGGCGCTCGGCGGGCGCCCGCTGCCGGAGGCGGTCGAGGCGATGGCGGCGGCCGGGGTGCGCTGGATCCAGCTCCGCGCCAAGCCGCGCCCGCCGGCGCCGCCGATCCCCGACCGCGAGCTCTACGCCCTCCACCGCCGGGCGCTCGCCGCCGCCGAGCGTCACGGCGCCGCGCTGTGGGTGGACGACCGCGTCGACCTCGCGGCGCTCCTGCCGGTCGCCGGCGTCCACCTCGGCCAGCGCGACCTGCCGCCGGCCGCCGCCCGGCCGCTGGTCGGCGAGGGCACCTGGATCGGGCGCTCGACCCACGACGAGGGCAAGCTCGCCGCCGCCGCCGCCGATCCCCAGGTCGACGTTGTCGCCGTCGGGCCGGTGTTCCCGACCGGCGGCAAGGAGCGGCCGGACCCGGTGGTCGGCCTCGACTTCGTGCGCCGGGCGCGGCGGGCGACCGACAAGCCGCTGGTCGCCATCGGCGGCATCGACGAGACGAACCTCGCCGCCGTGCTCGCCGCCGGCGCCGACGCCGTGGCGGTGCTCGGCGCCGCCTGCCGCGGCGACGTGGCGGCGGCCTCTCGGCGGCTCTTGGCGGCGGCCGCGGCGGCCGGCCGGGGAGGAGAGGGATGAGCGCGACGGACGCGCGCGAGGCGTTCAGCGGGCGCTGGGCGCTGGTGCTCGCGACGCTGGGGATGGCGGTGGGCACCGGCAACATCTGGCGCTTCCCGCGGGTGGTGGCGACCAACGACGGCGGCAGCTTCCTGATCGCCTGGGTGGTCTTCCTGCTCGCCTGGTCGGTGCCGCTGATGATCGTCGAGTTCGCCTTCGGCAAGCGCTCCGGGCGAGGGACGATCGGCGCCTTCGCCGGCCTCGCCGGCCGCGGCACCGCCTGGATGGGCGCCTGGGTGGCGCTCACCGCGACGGCGATCATGTTCTATTACGCCGTCGTCACCGGCTGGTGCCTGCGCTACTTCTTCGCCGCCGCCACCGGCGAGCTCGGCACCGCCGACCCGGCGGCGCTGTGGGACGGCTTCGCCGGCTCCGGAGCGGCGGTGGCGACGCAGGCGGCGACCCTCGCGCTGGCCTTCGCCGTCGTCTGGTTCGGGGTGCGCGGCATCGAGCGGGTGAGCGTGATCGTGATGCCGATCCTGCTGCTCCTCGTGGTGGTGCTGGCGGTGCGCGCGGTGACCCTGCCCGGCGCCGAGCGCGGCCTCGAGTTCCTGTTCACCCCGAGCTGGGCGGCGCTCGGCGAGCCCAAGGTGTGGCTCGAGGCGCTGACCCAGAACGCCTGGGACACCGGCGCCGGCTGGGGCCTGATCCTCACCTACGCGGTCTACATGCGCCAGCGCGAGGACGTGCCGCTCAACGCCTTCCTGATCGGCTTCGGCAACAACTCGGTGTCGCTCCTCTCCGGCATCATGGTGCTGTGCACCGTCTTCGCGCTCAACCCGGCGGCGCAGCAGCAGATCGTCGGCGCCGGCAACGAGGGGCTGACCTTCGTCTGGATGCCGCAGCTCTTCGCGCTGATGCCGGGCGGCGCCTTCTTCCAGGTCCTCTTCTTCCTGGCCCTCACCTTCGCCGCCCTGACCAGCCTGATCTCGATGCTCGAGCTGGCCACCCGGGTGCTGATCGACTTCGGGCTGCCGCGGCGGCGGGCGCTGGTCGCGGTGGGCACGATCGGCTTCGCGCTCGGCGTGCCCTCGGCGCTGTCGATGGAGGTGTTCCGCAACCAGGACTGGGTGTGGTCGCTCGGGCTGATGCTCTCCGGACTCCTCTTCGCCGTGGCGGCGATCAAGCACGGGGTCGAGCGGCTGCGCCGCGAGGTGGTCAACGGGCCGGGCGTCGACCTCCGGCTCGGCCGCTGGTGGACCTGGGCGATCGCCGTCGTGGTGCCCGCCGAGGCGGTGGTGCTCCTCGTCTGGTGGCTGCGGCAGGCGGCGGCGGGCGACCCGGCGGAGGTGTGGGCGCCGTGGTCGACCTTCAACGTCGGCACGGTGGTGGTGCAGTGGGGGATCGCGCTGGCGCTCCTCCTCGCCGCCAACCGCTGGCTGGCGCGGCGGAGCCTGGCCGGCGCGCCGGGCGAGCAGGCCGGACCGACGGCGGCCGGCCAGCCGGGGATGCTGCCGTGAGCGGGCTGGCGATCGCCGTGATGGTCGTCGTCTGCGGCATCGTCTGGGGCGGGCTCGCGACGCTCCTCGTCTTCGCGCTGACCCGCGACGCGCGGCGGGAAGACTGAGCGACGGTGCGCCGGGGATCGGGCGCCGCGCCGTGAGGACCTTCCTGACCGGCTTCATGGGCGCCGGCAAGACCTCGGTCGGCCGGGCGCTCGCGGCGCGGCTGGGGCTGCCGTTCGTCGATCTCGACGCGGAGATCGTCGCCGCCGCCGGCCGCTCGAT
>DATABP010000205.1:0-2120 GCA_036259515.1 Thermoanaerobaculia bacterium
CGAGGTGCGCCCAGAGGAGCGGCCGGGTGGCGGCGCGGTGGCCGACCGCGGCGAGCGCCAGCCCGGCGGCGGCGGAAGCGGCGAGCAGCGCGCCGCCCCAGAACAGCGGCCGGTCGCTCCGCCGGCGCCACCAGGCGATCGCCAGCGGCACGCCGGCGGCGATCCCGAGCAGCGGATGGAGCAGCAGGTTGAGGAGATGGAAGACGCCGGGCTCGACGGCCCACGCCAGGTACGCGGCGTTCGCCAGCAGCAGGACCACGACCGCCGCGATCACCGCGCGCGGGACGCCTGCTCCCGGTTTGCCGAAGCGCGCCCCCACCCCGGCCCCTCCGGCCGAGTGCACCGCCATCAGAACCTCCTCGCTCAGCGGGCGCCGCGGGCGCCCTCCAGCACACCACCAAATCCCCACGACCGGCAGCCATACCGAATCAGGTACGGCGAAAGGAGCTCAGCCTCAGTGGATATGCAGTGCGCGGCGACCGGCGGAGCGGGACAGCGATGGGACGATCGTTTGATTGACCAACCGGGCCATTGGCCAATCGGACCATTGCGCCGCATGCCAAGGACGCGATCGACGAGTCGCTGGGCGAGCTCCCGGGACGGGAGGACTATGATCGCCGCCGGGTCCGCCCCCATGCTGCGCCGCCTCCTCGCCGCCGCCACCGCCCGCGGCCTGCTGCCGCGGCTGTCGGAGAGCGAGCGGCAGGCGCTCGCCGCCGGCACGGTGTGGGCCGACGGCGAGCTCTTCTCCGGCCGGCCGGACCTCGCCGCCCTCGCCCGCGCCCCCTGGCCGGAGCTGACCGCCGCCGAGCGCGCCTTCCTCGACGGCCCGGTCGAGGAGGTCTGCCGCCTGGTCGACCCGTGGCGCCTGGCGAGCGAGCGCGAGCTGCCACCGGAGGCGTGGGCGCTCCTCCGCCGCCACCGCTTCTTCGGCCTGGCGCTGCCGCGCGAGCACGGCGGGCACGGCTTCTCGGCGTTCGCGCAGTCGAGCGTCTACGCCAAGCTCGCCTCGCGCTCGCTGACCCTCTCGGTGGTGGTGCTGATCCCCAACTCGGTCGGCCCCGGCGAGCTGCTCCTCGCCCACGGCACGCCCGAGCAGCGACGGCGCTGGCTGCCGTGGCTCGCCGCCGGCGACGAGATCCCCTGCTTCGCGCTGACCGAGCCCGGCGCCGGCTCCGACGCGGCGGCGATCGCCTCGCGCGGCGTCGTCTTCCGCGGCGAGGGCGGCCGGCCGGCGATCCGCCTCGACTTCGAGAAACGCTACGTCACGCTCGCGCCGCTGGCGACGCTGATCGGCCTCGCGGTGCGGCTGGAGGACCCCGAGGAGCTGCTCGGCCGGGGAACGGCGCCGGGGATCACGCTGGTGCTCGTCGAGGCGTCGCGGCCGGGGGTGGAGATCGGCCGCCGCCACGACCCGATGGGTCTCCCGTTCCCCAACGGCCCGCTCCGCGGACGGGGCGTGGTGGTCGGCGTCGACGCGATCGTCGGCGGCGCCGCGGGAGCCGGCGGCGGCTGGCGGATGCTGATGGAGGCGCTGTCCGGCGGGCGGGCGGTCTCGCTGCCGGCGCAGGCGGTGGGCGGGGCCGAGACGGTGGCGCGGGTGGCCGGCGCCTACGCCGCGGTGCGCGAGCAGTTCGGGACGCCGATCGCCCGCTTCGAGGGGATCGAGGAGCCGCTGGCGCGCATCGCCGGCCGCGCCTACGCGATGGAGGCGGCGCGCGTCCTCACCTGCGGCGCGCTCGACGCCGGCGAACGGCCGGCGGTGGTCTCGGCGCTGGTCAAGCTGCGCGCCACCGAGCTCGCCCGTCGGGTGGCGGCCGACGGCTACGACGTCCTCGCCGGCGCGGCGCTGATGCGCGGGCCGTCGAACCCGCTGCTCGACGCCTGGGCGGCGGCGCCGATCGGCATCACCGTCGAGGGCGCCAACGTGCTCACCCGCACGCTGATCGTCTTCGGCCAGGGGGCGGTGAGGAGCCACCCCTGGCTGGGCCGCGCGATGGCGGCCGCCGAGGGCGGCGACGGCGGCGGGCTGGCGCGCGCGCTCGCCGGCTGGGGGTGGTCGTTCGCGCGCAACCTGGCGCGGGCGGCGCTGCTGTCGGCCACCGGCGGCCGGCTGGCGC
>DATABP010000206.1:0-3395 GCA_036259515.1 Thermoanaerobaculia bacterium
GGGCCCCCGGCACTCCCTACCCGCTCACCGCCGCTCAGGCGGCGCGCTCGGCGGCGCGGGGGCGGGCGGCGCGGACGGCGGCGCGGCGCTCCTGCCACGTCTGGACCGCCGTGTAGGCCGCCGGCACCAGGTAGAGGGTGATGAAGGTCGAGGCGGAGAGGCCGCCGATCACCACCCGCGCCATCGGCGCCTGGAGCTCGGAGCCCTCGCCCAGGCCGATCGCCAGCGGCACCAGGCCGAGCACCGTGGTCAGCGTGGTCATCAGGATCGGCCGCAGCCGGCGGCGCGCGCTCTCGACCACCGCCTCGGCGATCGACAGGCCGTCGCGGCGGCGCAGGAGGTTCGTGTAGTCGACCAGCACGATCGCGTTGTTGACCACGATGCCGGCGAGCATCACCATGCCGATGATGCTCTGGATGTTGATCGTGGTGCCGGTCGCCCACAGGGTGAAGAGCACGCCGACCAGCGCCATCGGGATCGAGAACATGACGACGAAGGGGTCGAGCAGGTTCTCGAACTGCGCCGCCATGATCATGTAGACGAGCACCAGGGCGAGGAGCATGGCGATGGCGAGCTGGCGCTCGGCCTCCTGCTGCTCCTCGACCTCGCCGCCGAGCGAGACGGCGAAGCCGGCCGGCACCTCGACCCCCGCGAGCGCCTGGCGCACGTCCTCGGCCACCGAGCCGAGGTCGCGGCCGCTGACGTTGCCGGAGACGTAGAGCACCCGCTCCTGGTCCTTGCGCTCGACCACCACCGGCCCGGTCGACGAGCGGATGCGGGCCACCGACTCGAGCGGCACGGTCACCCCGCCGGGGGCGACGAGGGTGATCTGGCCGACGTCGGCGAGCTCGCCGCGGTCGTCCTCGGCGAGGCGGACGAAGACGTCGTACTCGTCGCCCTCGCGGCGCAGCACGGTGGCGCGGGTGCCGGCGAGGTTGGTCTCCACGACGGAGGCGACGTCGCCCATGGTCAGCCCGAGTTGGGCGATCTTCTCGCGGTCGACCTCGACCACCCGCTCCGGCCGCCCGGGGTCGCGCGAGATGCGCACCTCGGAGAGCCCGGGCACCGTCTCGAGCGCCCGCTGCACGCGCTCGGCGAGGCGGAGGCCGCTCTCGAGGTCCTCGCCGAAGATCTCGACCGTCATCCCGTCGCCGCCGCCGCCGAAGGCGATGCGCAGCAGGAACAGCCCCGAGCCCTCGCGCACCCGCACTTCCATCCCCGGGATGGCGGCGAGCTTGGGGCGGAGGTCGTTGGCGATCTCCTCGGCGGAGCGCTCGCGCCGGTCGAGGTCGACGAGCGAGATCCGCACGTCGCCGGTGTGCTGGCCGGTCGGCCGCCAGCCGCCGCCGCCGAGCGAGGTCAGCATCTCCGCGCCCTCCGGCACCTCGCGGCGGACGATCTCCTCGATCTGCCGGAAGCCGTGGTCGAGGACGGCGAGCTTGGTGCCCACCGCCATCTCGCCGTCGATCCGCACCTCGCCCTCGTCGGTCTTCGGCATCAGCTCGGAGCCGATGAAGGGGAGGAGGCCGAGCGAGAGGACGAGGAGGGCCAGCGAGAAGACCATCACCTGCCCGCGGCGGGGGAGCGAGGCGGCCAGGCTGTTCGAGTAGCCGCGCTCCATGCGGTCGAGGAAGCGCTCGCTCCAGCCGTAGAAGCGGTTGACCGGCCGGAACCGCGTGCCGCCGTGCGCCTGCCCGCGGGAGAGCAGCGCCTTCGACAGCATCGGGATCAGCGTCAGCGCCACCACCAGCGAGGCGAAGAGCGAGAAGGCGACCACCGCCGCGAGCTGGCGGTACATCACCGAGGACACGCCCTCCATGAAGACGATCGGCAGGAACACCGCCATCGTGGTCAGGGTCGAGGCGGTGATCGCCAGCGCCACCTCGCCGGCGCCCTCGACGGCGGAGGTCTCCGGCCCCTCGCCCTCCTCGCGCTTGCGGTAGACGTTCTCGAGCACCACCACCGCGTTGTCGACCAGCATGCCGACGCCGAGCGCCAGGCCGCCGAAGGTCATGATGTTCAGCGTGTAGCCGGAGAAGTAGACGAGCGCGAAGGTGGCGACGATCGACACCGGGATGGCGGTGGCGATGACCAGCGTCGAGCGTCCGGAGCGCAGGAAGAAGAGCAGCACGACGACGGCGAGGAGGCCGCCCAGGATGGTCGAGCTCCGCACGTTGGCGATCGCCTCCTCGATGTACTCCGAGGAGTCGATGATGGTGATCAGCTTGACCTCGGGATGGTCGAGGTTGATGCGCTCGACCTCGGCCTCGACGGCGCGCGCCACCTCGACGGTGTTGGCGCCCGACTGCTTGTTGATCGAGACGCGGATGCCCGGCTCGCCATCGATGCGCACCAGCGAGGTGACCTCCTCGACCCCCTCGTAGATGCGGGCCACGTCGCGCAGGTAGACCGGCTTGCCGTCGCGCACGGCGACGACGGTGGCGCCGACCTGGGCGGCGGTCTGGTACTCGCCGACGGTGCGCAGGTAGAGGTCGAGGTTGCCCTCCTCGACCTTGCCGGCGGGGCGGTTGAGGTTCTCCTCGCCGAGGAGCCGCGTCACCTCGCGCGCCGAGAGCCCCAGCGCCAGCATGCGGTCGCGGTCGAGGTCGACGCGGATCTGCCGCCGCAGACCGCCGCGGATGTCGACCGCCGCCACTCCGGCCACCCGCTCGAGCCGCCGCTCGATCCTGTCCTCGGTGAACTGGCGCAGCTCGACGTCGTCGAGGGTGTCGGAGTAGACGCCGAGGAAGACGACCGGGAAGCTCGACAGGTCGAACTTGAACACCTGCGGCGGCTCGGCGCCCTCGGGCAGCACGTCGCGGATGCGGTCGATGCGCGCCCGCACCTCGTCGGCGGCGGCGTCGAGGTCGGTTCCCCAGGTGAAGGCGACGCGCACCATCGACTCGCCCTCGCCGGAGCTGGAGGTGATCTCCTCGACGCCGGCGATGCCGGCCACCGCCTCCTCGATCGGGCGGGTGACCAGGTCCTCGACCTCCTGCGGGCCGACGTTGGGGTAGTCGGTGCGCAGCGTCAGCGTCGGGTAGCTGACCTCCGGCATGAGGTCGACGGGAAGCCGCCAGAAGGCGACGCCGCCGATCAGGATGACGATGAGGAAGACCATCACCGTCGCCACCGGGCGGCGGACGGCGGCGGCGGCCAGGCTCACGACGCCACCTCCTCGCCCGGCGCCCGGGGACGCGGCGGGCGCTCCCCGGTCTCCGCCTCGCGCACCGGGCCGACGCCGGCGAGCTCGACCGCGGCGCCGTCGACGATCCCCTCGTGGCCGAGGGTGATCACCCGCTCGCCGGGGGCGAGCTCGCCCTCGACGGCGCGGCGGCCGTCGGCGCGGCCGAGCACCTCGACCGGCCGGCGGCGGGCGACGAACGACGTCCCGC
>DATABP010000207.1:0-6784 GCA_036259515.1 Thermoanaerobaculia bacterium
GCCTGGAACCCGCTCCAGGGCGACTTCGGCAACTTCTTCTGGACCGTCGTCGTCCTCCTGCTGGTCTTCTGGGTGCTCTCGAAGTACGCCTGGGGGCCGGTGCTCTCCGGCCTCCAGGGGCGCGAGGACTTCATCCGCCGCTCGCTCGAGCAGGCCCGGGGCGAGCGCGACGAGGCCCACCGGCTGCTCGGCGAGTACGAGGCCAAGCTGGCGGCGGCGCGCGGCGAGATCGAGGCGATGATCGAGGAGGCGCGGCGCGACGCCGCCGTCCTGCGCGAGCGCGAGGAGGCGGCGGCCAAGGACGAGGCGCGGCAGATCCTCGACCGCGCGCGGCGCGAGATCGACCTCGCCCGCGACAACGCGGTCGCCGAGCTCTACCGGCGCACCACCGACCTCGCCACGCTGGCCGCCGGCCGCATCCTGGAGCGCGAGCTCCAGCCCGCCGACCACGAGCGCCTGATCGCCGAGTCGATCGCCGCCGTCGAGGAGTCGGCGCGCGGCGGCCGGCGCGGCGGCGCCCCGGCGGCGCACTGAGGGAGACGCCGATGGCAGGCCACGACGACAAGACGCTGGCGATCGCCCGCCCCTACGCGGAGGCGCTCCTCGGGCTGGCCCGCGAGGCCGACGCGGAGGACCGCGTGCGCGAGGAGCTCGACGAGATCGCCCGGCTCGCCGCCGAGCGGCCGGCCTTCCGCGACTTCCTCGACAACCCGGCGATCGACGCCGGCGAGCGGCGCGAGAGCCTCGAGCGGATGCTCCGCGGCCGGGCGAGCGACCTGGTGGTCGACACCCTCCAGGTGATGAACCGCAAGGGGCGGATCGCGCTCGTGCCGGCGGTGGCCGCCGCCTACCGGGCGGCGCACGACGAGGCGGCCGGCCGCGTCGAGGTCCAGGTGACGAGCGCGGTTCCGCTCACCGACGCGCAGCGCCGCCGCCTGGTCGCCGCCATCGAGGGCGGCACGGGTCTGGTGCCGAAGCTGGTCGAGCGGGTCGACCCGGCGATCTTGGGCGGCCTCGTCGTCCGTCTCGGCGACCAGAAGGCCGACGCCTCGGTCGCCACCCGATTGAGAAACCTGTCCGAGGCGCTCCGCGCGCGGGCCTCGCGCCAGCTCCGGAGCGGCTCTCACGTCGAAGGGATGGTCGCATGAAGTTCAAGGTCGACGAGATCGCCTCGGTGATCGCCGAGGAGATCCAGCAGTACAGGAACGAGGCGGACCTCGCCGAGGTCGGCTCGGTGCTCGAGGTCGGCGACGGCATCGCCCGCGTCTACGGCCTGGCGAACGCCAAGGCGTCGGAGCGGGTGGTGTTCGCCAACGGCGCCTCGGGGCAGGTGTTCAACCTCGAGGAGAGCTCGGTCGGCGTCGTCGTGCTCGGCGACTACCTGGGGATCAAGGAGGGCGACGAGGTGCGCCGCACCGGCGAGCTGCTCTCCATCCCGGTCGGCGACAAGGTGGTCGGCCGCGTGGTCGACCCGCTCGGCCGGCCGCTCGACGGCAAGGGGGTGATCGACGCCGACGCCACCCGCCCGCTCGAGTACGCCGCCCCCGGCATCGCCCAGCGCCAGCCGGTCAACGAGCCGCTGGCCACCGGCGTCAAGGCGATCGACTCGATGATCCCGATCGGCCGCGGCCAGCGCGAGCTGGTGATCGGCGACCGCAAGACCGGCAAGACGGCGATCGCCATCGACACCATCATCAACCAGCGCGGCAAAGGCGTGGTCTGCGTCTACGTGGCGATCGGCCAGAAGGAGTCGACGGTCGCGGGGGTGATCGACCGGCTGACCGAGTCCGGGGCGATGGACTACACCGTGGTGGTCTCGGCCGGCGCCTCGGACCCGGCGCCGCTCCAGTACATCGCGCCGTACGCCGGCGCCGCGATCGCCGAGTACTTCATGTACACCCGCGGCATGGCGACGCTGTGCGTCTACGACGACCTGTCGAAGCAGGCGACGGCGTACCGGCAGCTCTCGCTCCTGCTCCGCCGGCCGCCCGGCCGCGAGGCCTACCCGGGCGACGTCTTCTACCTCCACTCGCGGCTCCTCGAGCGCTCCGCCAAGCTGCGCGAGGAGTACGCGGTGGTGCCGGCCGACACGCCGGAGGACGCCACCGACCGCGCGCTCGCCCACCGTCACCCGGAAGGGCTCGCGGCGCCGGAGGAGCACCGGCCGGACGACCCCGTCGGGCTCTACCACCGGCCCGAGGGGCGGAAGCGCGCCGAGGCGTGGCGCCAGAGCCTCCCCGACGCCGACCGCTACCGCGTCCACCGCTTCCGCGACTCCGGCGGCTCGATGACCGCGCTGCCGATCATCGAGACGCTGGAGGGCGAGGTCTCGGCCTACATCCCGACCAACGTGATCTCGATCACCGACGGCCAGATCTACCTCGAGCCGGACCTCTTCTTCGCCGGCGTGCGGCCGGCGATCAACGTCGGCATCTCGGTGTCGCGGGTGGGCGGCAACGCGCAGCGCAAGGCGATGAAGAAGATCTCGGGCTCGCTCCGCCTCGACCTCGCCGCCTTCCGCTCGCTCGAGGCGTTCGCCCAGCTCGGCACCGAGCTCGACCCCGCCTCGCAGCGCCAGCTCGACCGCGGTCGGCGGATGACCGAGCTCTTGAAGCAGCCGCAGTACCGGCCCTACGACTTCGCCGACCAGGTGCTGTCGATCTACGCCGGCACCCGCGGCTTCCTCGACGACGTTCCGGTGCCGCAGGTGCTGGCCTTCGAGCGCGCGCTGCTCGACTACGTCCACGCCGAGGTGCCGGAGATCGCCGAGGAGCTGGAGCGCACCGGCGCGCTGACCGACGAGCTGGAGGAGAAGATCCGCGCCGCGATCGCGGAGTTCAAGGCGCGCTGGAAGCCGGAGACGGCGGGCGGCGGCGAGCTCCGGACGCGGCGGCCGGAGGTGCCGGCCGACGCCGAGCCGGTTGCGCCCGCGCCGGCGGAGGCGGGAGCCTAGCCGTGGCCAACCGCCGCGCCATCGTCAAGCGCCGCAAGGCGGTGCGCAACATCAAGAAGATCACGCGCACCATGCAGCTCATCGCCACCGCCCGCTTCCAGGCGGCGATGAACCGCGCCACGGCGAGCCGCCCCTACGTCGACAAGCTCGCCGAGATGGTCGCCGAGCTGGGCCGGACGGGCGGTGAGGGAGGACTCGAGCACCCCCTGCTGGCGACGCGCGAGGCGGAGGCGAAGAGCGTGCTCGTGATGCTGACCTCCGACCGCGGCCTGGCCGGCGGCTACAACGCCCACGTGCTGCGGGCGGCGATCGAGCACCTCGACCGCAAGGCCGGCGAGGGGGTGGAGACCGACGTCTGGATGGTCGGCAAGAAGGGGATCTCCGCCTTCCGCTTCCGCCGCCGCGCCACCCACCGCTCGGCGACCGGCTTCGACGACAAGCCGCGCTTCGCCCGCGTCGAGCCGCTGGCGTCGGAGCTCATCGAGTCGTTCGTCGGCGGCGCCGTCGACTCCGCCTACGTGGCCTACATGCGCTTCGAATCGGCCGGCAAGCAGGTGCCCGAGGTGGTGCGCCTGCTGCCGATCGGCCGGCTCGACAGCGACGCCGGCGGCGAGGCGGCCGACCGCGGCCCGCGGCCGCAGTACGAGGTGCTGCCGTCGCCGGCCGAGCTCCTCGACCGCCTCCTGCCGGCGACCGTCCGCATGCGCCTCTACCAGGCCTTCCTCGACGCCGCCGTCTCCGAGCAGATCTACCGCATGACGGCGATGAAGGCGGCGACCGAGGCGGCCGACGAGATGATCGGCGACCTGACCCGACAGTACAACCGGGCACGCCAGACGCAGATCACCCTGGAGCTGCTCGACATCGTCGGCGGCGCCAACGCCCTGGCCTGACCCTCAGAGAGAGAATCGACATGGCTGAAGCAGCAAGCACCGCGACCAACTACGGCACCGTCACCCAGGTGATCGGCTCGACCCTCGACGCCCAGTTCGCCGAGGAGAGGATGCCGTCGATCTACAGCGCGCTCCGGGTGCCGATCGAGCGCACCGTGCTCGGCGAGACGACCACCGAGACCCTGTGGTGCGAGGTCGCCCAGCACCTCGGCGGCGGCCGCGTCCGCGCCGTCGCGCTCGGCTCGACCGACGGCCTCGCCCGCGGCCAGAGGATCGAGGACACCGGCGAGCCGGTCAGCGTGCCGGTCGGCGAGGCGACCCTCGGCCGGGTGTTCAACCTGGTCGGCGAGACGATCGACGACCGCGGCCCGGTGGCCACCGCCGAGCGGCGGACGATCCACCGCGAGGCGCCCGAGCTGTCCGAGATCACCGCCAAGACGGAGATCTTCGAGACCGGCATCAAGGTGATCGACCTCCTCTGCCCGCTGGTGCGCGGCGGCAAGGCCGGCCTCTTCGGCGGCGCCGGCGTGGGCAAGACGGTGATCATCCAGGAGCTGATCGCCCGCCTCGCCCGCTTCCACTCCGGATACTCCTGCTTCGCCGGCGTCGGCGAGCGCACCCGCGAGGGGAACGACCTCTGGCTCGAGATGCAGGAGGCGAAGATCGGCGACACCGGCAAGAGCGTCATCGACCAGACGGTGATGGTGTTCGGCCAGATGAACGAGCCGCCCGGCGCGCGCCTGCGGGTGGCGCTCTCGGCGCTGACCATGGCCGAGTACTTCCGCGACCAGACCGGCGCCGACACGCTGCTCTTCATCGACAACATCTTCCGCTTCACCCAGGCGGGCTCCGAGGTGTCGGCGCTCCTCGGCCGCATGCCGTCGGCGGTGGGCTACCAGCCGACGCTGGGCACCGAGATGGGCGAGCTCCAGGAGCGCATCACCTCGACCAAGCGCGGCGCGGTGACCTCGATCCAGGCGATCTACGTGCCGGCCGACGACTACACCGACCCGGCGCCGGCCACCGCCTTCACCCACCTCGACTCGACGGTGAACCTGGAGCGCTCGATCTCCGAGAAGGGCATCTACCCGGCGGTCGACCCGCTCGCCTCGTCGTCGCGCATCATGAGCGCCGAGGCGCTGGGCGAGCGGCACTACGCCGTCGCCCGCCGCGTGCAGCAGATCCTCCAGCGCTACCGCGACCTCCAGGACATCATCGCCATCCTCGGCGTCGACGAGCTGTCCGAGGAGGACAAGGTGACGGTCGCCCGCGCCCGCCGCATCGAGCGCTTCCTGTCGCAGGCGTTCTACGTCGCCGAGCAGTTCATCGGCATCCCCGGCGTCTACGTCAAGCGCGAGGACACGGTGCGCTCGTTCGAGGAGCTGGTCGAGGGCAAGTGGGACCACCTCCCGGAGCAGGCGTTCATGTACGTCGGCCCGATCGAGGACGCGGCGAAGAAGGCCGAGGAGCTGGAGAAGGGCTCCTGACGTGGCCGCGCGCGACAAGAGCTTCCACGTCAGCGTGGTGACCCCGGAGGGCTCGGTGCTCGAGGCCGACGCGCTGTCGGCGGTCTTCCCCGCCCACGACGGCGAGCTCGGCATCCTGCCCAACCACGCGCCGCTCCTGGCGCTCCTCGGCATCGGCGAGCTGCGCGTCACCCGTGCCGACGGCTCCGAGGACCGCCTCTACGTCGACGGCGGCTTCGCCCAGTTCGTCGACGACAGGCTGACCCTGGTCACCGAGGACGCCAAGCCGGTCGCCCACCTCGATCCCGAGGACCCCGCGCGCCTGCTCGACAAGGCGCGCGAGCTCCGCGCCTCGGGCGAGTACGAGCACGCCTTCGTCGAGGCGGCGTTCGAGCGCGCGCGGGTGCAGCGGCGGCTGGTGGAGCGCAAGCGGGGGTAGCCGGCACGTCGGGGCGGGAGCGCCCCCGTGCGGCGAACGGATCGCGGTGACCAGCCCCCTCACCTCCGGCTGCGCCGATTGCCCCGAGGGCGCCGTCTCCCTGCCGCGGCCGGCGCCGCCGGTGGTCGCCGCCGGGCCGCCGCCGCGCTGGAAGCTCCTCTCCGCCTTCGCCACCGTCTACGTCGTCTGGGGCTCGACCTACCTCGCCATCCGCTTCGCCATCGAGACGCTGCCGCCGTTCCTGATGGCGGCGGGGCGGTTCCTGGTCGCCGGCGGGCTGATGTGGCTGTGGGCGAAGAGGCGCGGTGCCGGGCGGCCGACGCGGCGGCAGGTGGGGGCGGCGGCGGTGGTGGGCTTGCTGCTCCTCGCCGGCGGCAACGGCGGCGTGGTGTGGGCCGAGCAGAGGATCGACTCCGGGCTGGCGGCGCTCCTGGTGGCGACGGTGCCGCTGTGGGTGGTGGGGATCGAGTGGCTGCTGCCGGGCGGACGGAGGCCGCGGCTGCCGATGATGCTGGGGGTGGCCGGCGGGCTGGCGGGGATCGCGCTCCTCGTCGGGCCGGCGGAGCTGGCCGGCGCCGAGCGGGTCGACCTCCGGGGCGCCGGCGTGCTGGTGGCCGCCTCGCTCCTGTGGACGATCGGCTCGCTCTACGCTTCGCGCGCCGAGCTGCCGGCCTCGGCGCGGCTGGGGACGGCGATCGAGATGCTGGTCGGCGGCGCCGGGCTGGTCCTCGCCGGGGCCCTCGCCGGCGACTTCGGGCGCCTCGAGCTCGGCACCGTCTCCGCCCTCTCCTGGGCGGCGCTCGCCTACCTCGTCGTCTTCGGCTCGCTGATCGCCTTCTCGGCCTACGTGTGGCTCCTCCGCGTCGCCGCGCCCACCACGGTGGCCACCTACGCCTACGTCAACCCGGTCGTCGCGCTCCTCCTGGGCTGGGCCTTCGCCGGCGAGGAGCTCTCCGCCCGCACGTTCCTCGCGGCGAAGGCCCAGCCCAGGAGGAGCGCGACGACCGGGTTGACGTAGGCGTAGGTGGCCACC
>DATABP010000208.1:0-3587 GCA_036259515.1 Thermoanaerobaculia bacterium
CCGGCGACCGCGCCGCGGCGGGCGCTGGCGATCGCCGCCGCCTGCGGCGCCCTGCTCGTCGCCGTCGAGGCGGCCCGCACGATCCGGGGTCCCGCGCTCCGTCTCGACGGCCGGCCCGTCGGCCGCGCCGCGCCGCCCGACGCCGGCGACGGCGAGCTGCGGCTCGAGGTCGGCCCCTAGAACTCGTCGCTCATCGCGCCGAGCTGCTCCTTCTCCATCTCGTCGCCGAAGGTGGCCACCGCGAGGAGCGTGGTCGCCAGCGTGTCGGCGTCGAGGCGGTCGGCGGGGAGGTTGTGGTAGCAGAACACCATCAGCGTGCCCTCCACCTCCTCGACCCCGAAGTAGGTGAGCTTGCGCTGGCCGCTCGCCTCGAGCAGGCGGCGGGCGAGGGCGGCGGGCAGGTTGCCGTCGGCGATGCGCATCACCGGCGAGTAGACCTCGACCACCGAGACGTCCTCGAACGTGCCCTGCGGCTGGAGGAAGACGAGCTGGCTGCGGCCGTCGTCGAACTCGTAGAGGACGCGGAACGCACCGCTGTCCAGCCGCTCGAACTCGAGCGCCGCCTGCTCGAGCAGCCGCGGATAGTTCGGCGCCGCCGCCGCTGCCGGACCCGCCCCCGCCGCCACCGCCAGAGCCACCACCGCCAGCGTCCACCTCCGCACGTCGCGCATCGTCGGGATCTCCATGGGCTGAAGCGTCAGGCGGCGGATCATACGCCCGGCGCGGGCTCGCCGGCGGCAGCGCGGGCGCGGTGGGCGCGCTCGGCGATCCAGTCGGCGACGAGGTCGAGCGCCGCGGGGGCGAAGGTCTCCTCGATGGTGCCGTACTCGGCGGGCGAGCCGGTGCCGGCGTGCTGGAAGAGGTGATTGAGGTCGGGCAGCACGCGGACCTCGACGTCCCGGTTGCCGGCCGCCGCCAGCGCCGCCTCGACCGCGGGCGCGTGGACGTCCGCCGGCACCTGCACGTCCTTGCCGCCGAAGAGCGCCAGCACCGGGACGTCGCCGAGCTGCCGGAGGTAGATCGCCGGGTCCTCGCGCAGCAACGAGCGGAACCAAGGGGTGGTGCCTTCGGCGATCTGCCGCTCGAGCGCCGCCGGCTCGAGGCCGAGACGGGCCCTCTCCTCGGCGTCGAACTCGTCGTCGAGCGACTCCGAACGCTTCCGCAGCGCCGCCGCCAGCTCGTCCCCCGAGCCGTCGAAGCCGCGGATCAGCGTCAGGGTCTCCGCCTGCCGCGCCATCGCCCGCTCGATCAGCGCGTCGTCCACCCCCTGCCAGCGCAGGGTGTCCCGCGCCTGGCGCAGCACCACCGACTCCATCGGCACCCCCGGCGGCGCCAGGAGGACGAGGAAGTCGACCTCCTCGTGGCGGGTGGCGACGCGCGGTCCGGAGAGCCCGCCCTCGCTGTGGCCGACGACGCCGAGCGCGTCGCGGTCGACGATCTCCTCCTGCGCCGCGAGGAACGCGACGCCGGCCGCGGCGTCGGAGGCGAGGTCGCCGAAGGTCGCCGCGGCGAAGCTCCCCTCGGAGCTCCCGACGCCGCGATCGTCGAAGCGCAGCGACGCGATCCCGCGCCGCGCCAGGTGATCGGCGAGGACCAGGAACGGCTTGTGCCCCATCAGCGACTCGTCGCGGTCCTGCGGCCCCGAGCCGGTGACGAGGAGGACGGCGGGGAAGGGGCCCTCGCCGCGCGGCACCACCAATGTGCCGGCGAGGCGGATGCCGGCCGCCTCGTTCGGGAAGGCGACCTCGCGGCTGTCGTAGGGGAACGGCGGCCGCGGCTCCTGCGGCCGGGCGAGCGCGAACGGCTCGGCGAGCCGGCGCAGGGTGAGCGGCAGCTCGCGGCCGGCCTGGGACCAGGCGCCGGCGATCGCGCTGCCGTCGGCGCTCATCGTGCCGGCGAACGCGGCGCCGATGCCGGCGACGGTGAAGCGCACCGCCCGCTCCTCGACGGTCAGCGCGTCGACCGCCATCACCGCGCCCTGGTCGACGCTGTCGAGCGTCGCGCGCGGCGCGCCGTCCGCGGCCTCCACCACGCGGAGCACCACGCGGAGGTCGAAGGCGCCGGTGTCGAGCGTGCCCAGCCACTCGCCGGCCAGCCCTTCGCCGGGCACCGCCGCCGGCGGCGCAGGCGGCTCGTCCTCGGCCGCCGCCCCGGCGCTCGGCCGGGCGAGCGCGAAGGGGAACGACTGGCCGCCCTGCCGGAAGGTGCCGGCGAGGGCGTCGCCGCCGGCGGCCAGCTTCCCCTCGAACGTCGGCTCGCCGGGGATGCCGGGCATGGTGAAGCGGACCGTGCCATCGCCGACCTCGACGCCGGCCAGCGCGAAGCCGCTCAGCCCCTGCGCCGGGACGTCGATGGTGCCGGTCCAGGCGCCGCCGTCCGCCCGCGCCAGGGTGACGGCGATCGCCAGCTCCACGTTCGGCAGCTCGATCGCGCCCTCCCAGGCGCCGGAGGGATCGGCGGGAGCCGCCGCCGCCGGTCCGGCGAGGACGAGGGCGTGGCAGAGAGCTCCCCACAGCACGAGACGCTTCATCGGATGCTCCTTTCGTCGAGGGGTGGGACAGCACGGTGGCCGCGCCGGCGGAGCCTCACTCCGCACCGTCCGGCCGGAAGACGTCCTCGATGGTGGTGCCGAACACCCGCGCGATGCGGAAGGCGAGCGGCAGGCTGGGGTCGTACTTGCCGGTCTCGATCGCGTTGACCGTCTGCCGCGACACCTCGAGCGCCCGCGCCAGCTCGGCCTGCGTCCAGTCGCGCTCGGCGCGCAGGACCTTGAGCCGGTTGTTCACGCGTACCTCCGGTGCCCGACGAGGAGGCCCAGCGTGTGGGTGGCGACCATCAGGACGAGGAGGAAGAGGATCTCCGCCTCGGCGACGATCCCGGCCTCGGCCAGCAGCCAATGGGTGAACCCCGCCACCAGCCCGACGCCGAAGGCCAGCGCCAGCGCGTCGAGCTCGATCTTGCGCCGCAGCTCGTCCGCGTCGCGCAGGAAGCGCCGGTAGGCGAGTAGCGTCGCGACGCCGAGGAGCGCCGACAGGACGATGGCGACGCCGCCCCCCGCGGTGCCGATCCACCCGTTGTCGAGCGCCAGCCCGGCCGCCGTCCAGGTGGCGACCCAGGACAGGCTCCAGGCGACCAGCCGCCGCTGGTTCCGCCGATCGCGCTCGGTGGTGTGGCAGGAGCGCCAGAAGGGGCGTCGGATGGGGTCGGTGGAGGGATCGGGTTGCATGTCGTGTCTCCTCGTCAAAGTGACTAGTATGCTTGACATAGGGCAGGCTAGCGAAGGTTGGAACCGGTGTCAAGCTAACTTGTCACGCCGGCACCTTTTGAGCTCATAGCCGAAGAGGAGCTTGAAAATCCATCCATGGCATGACGGATCTTCAAGGTAAGATCCCAGCCCATGATCTCCCGCGACCGGCATCTCCACCGGCTCGAGTGGCTGCTCGACCACTTCCCGGTCGTCGCTCTCCTCGGCGCGCGGCAAGTGGGGAAGACGACGCTTGCCCGGGCGTACGCCGAGCGGCGGAAAGGCGAGGTCCATCGCTTCGACCTCGAGAATCCCGACGATCTCGCCCGGCTGCGCGAGCCGA
>DATABP010000209.1:0-2617 GCA_036259515.1 Thermoanaerobaculia bacterium
GAGCCTCGGCAGCCGCTCCGGGGCCTCGGGGCGGACGCCGTCGAGCTTCGCCGGGAAGCCGAGCCGCGGCAGGCCGTCGGGGCCGGTGGTGACCACCGCGCGGCGGCGGGCCTGGGGGTGGAGGGCGGCCTCGGCGGCGGAGAGCACGGGCTCGATCGGCAGGTCGTGCCGCTCGGCGAGCTCCTCCCAGTGGGCGCGCGGGCGGCCGCCGACGAGCTCCTGGACGCGCTTCTTCGTCGCGGGCGAGGTGTCGAGGTGGCTGGCGACGAGGTCCGGCCGCCCGGCCGCCTCGCAGAAGCGGCGCCAGAAGCGCTCCTCGAGGCAGGCCAGCGCGACGGTGCCGCCGTCGGCGGTGCGGTAGAGGTTGTAGCAGGCCAGCGCGCCGGAGAGCGCCAGCGCGCGGCCGACCGGGCGGGCGCCGGCGGCCTCCTCGGCCCAGTCGACGAGGTTGGTGTGGAGCGCGGCGTCGTAGAGCGAGGCGTCGATCAGCCCGCCCCGGCCGGTGGCGTGGCGGCGGTGGAGGGCGGCGACGACGGCGAGCGCCGCCGCCCAGGCGCCGGCGTGGTCGGCGAGCGGCAGCGCCGGCATGCGGGCGGTCGGCGCCAGGGTGCCGGCGAGCGCCTGGTAGGTGAGGTCGTGGCCGGTGCGGGCGGCGTGCGGGCCGTCGGCGCCGTAGCCGGAGAGCGAGCAGAGGACCAGCCGCGGGTGCCGGCGGACGAGCTCGGCGGGCGGGAAGCCGAGGCGGGCCAGCGTGCCGGGGCGGGAGCTCTCGAGCAGCACGTCGGCGCGGGCGAGCAGCGCGTCGAGCACGGCGCGGGCGCCGTCGCGCTTGAGGTCGAGCGCGACGCTCTCGACGCCGGCGAGGAGCATCGCCGCGAGCGCGCTCCGGCCGCGCACGATCGGCGGCGACAGGCGCACCGGGTCGCCCATCCGGGGCTCCTCGACCTTGATCACCCGCGCGCCGAGATCGGCGAGGAGCTTCGCCGCCAGCGGCCCGGGGAGGAGCCGCGTCAGGTCGACGACGAGGACGCCGGCGAGGGGCGGCGGGGGCAGTCGGCCGCCTCCCCTACTCCCGTTCCACCACCATCGCGAAGCCGGTGCCGCCCGCCGCGCAGACGGTGATCAGCCCCAGGTTGCCGCCGCGGCGGCCGAGCTCGTGGAGGAGCTGCATCGTCACCCGCGCCCCGGTGGCGCCGAAGGGGTGGCCGATCGAGATCGAGCCGCCGTTGACGTTGATGCGGTCGAAGTCCGGCACCCCGAGCGGCTGGTCCCGCCCCAGCTCGGCCTGGGCGAACTTCTTCGAGGCGAAAGCCTTGAGGTTCGAGAGGATCTGCGCCGCGAAGGCCTCGTGCATCTCGACGAGGTCGACGTCGGCGAGGGTGACGCCGGCGCGGGCGAGCGCCACCGGCGCCGCGTAGGCCGGGCCCTGGAGGAGCTGGTCGCCGGGGTCGACGCCGGTGAAGGCGAAGCTGCGGATGTAGCCCAGCGGCTCGTAGCCCAGCGCCTTCGCCTTCTCCTCGCTCATCAGGAGCACCGCGGCGGCGCCGTCGGTCAGCGGGCTCGAGTTGCCGGCGGTCAGCGTGCCGTAGCGCTTGTCGAACACCGGCTTGAGCTTGGCGAGCGCCTCGTAGGAGCTGTCGGCGCGGACGCCGGTGTCGTGGGTCACCGCCCGGTCGTGCCGGGGCGGCGGGAAGGTGGCGACGAGCTGCTCGGCGAAGCGGCCCTCGGCGTGCGCGGCGGCGGCGCGCTGGTGCGAGAGGAGCGCCACCTGGTCCTGCGCACGGCGGGAGACGTCGTTCTCCTTCGCCATCTTCTCCGCCGACTCCCCCATCGACAGGCCGGTGGTGTACTCGGCGATCGCCGGCGCCACCGGGGCGAGCGCCTTGGGGTTGAGGCTGGCCAGGAGCCGCGCCTTCTCGGGCAGCGACTTGGCGCGCGACAGCGCCACGAAGACGTGCGCCGCCTCGTCGGAGAAGCGGATCGGCACGTTGGACAGCGATTCGGCGCCGCCGGCCAGCACCACGCTCGCCTCCCCCTTCAGGATCGCCTCGGCGCCGAAGGTGATCGCCCGGTTCGACGAGGCGCAGGCGAGGTTGACGGTGGTGCCGACGGTGGTCTCCGGCAGCGCCGTGCGGAACACCACCTCGCGCCCGAGGTTCGGGGCGTGGAGCGCCGGCACCACCACCCCGAAGACCGAGAGGTCGACCTCGTGGACGTCGATCCCGGTGCGGGTGAGGAGCGCCCCGGCGGCGACCCCGGAGAGGTCGACGACGTCCATGTCCTTGTAGTCCGTGCCCGCCTTGGCGAACGGCGTCCGCGCGCCGGCGACGACGGCCACCCGCCCGTGCGGCCCGACCAGCTCCTGCCGCTCCATCGGCGGCAGCCGGGGCGCCTTCCCCGGCGGGTGCACCCACACGGTGTCGGCGCGCTCGGTGACCTCCTCGACCGCCGAGGCGTCGTTGTCGTCGGGCAGGGGCGCCGGCGGGCGCGGCGGCGGCTCGGGGGCGGCGGGGGCGATGGGCTCGGTGGTCACGGCGGGTCTCCTCGCGGGCTCTCTCGATGGGACCTTACACCAGGAGCACGAGGCGTGCCGCGCCGCGGCGGAAGCAGCGCCGGC
>DATABP010000210.1:0-2139 GCA_036259515.1 Thermoanaerobaculia bacterium
GCGCACCAGATGGGCCATCCCGCCGACCAGCCCGAGGAGCGCGCCGATCGCGAGCCCCCACGGCGCCGTCCCGAAGCGCCCGTCGATCCACCACCCGAGCAGCGCGAGCAGCCCGACGGCGGCGACCAGCTCGATCCCCAGGCCGGCGTAGCGCATCCCGGGAGAACCGCTGCCACCAGGCACGTTCGCTGTCTCCTGGATCTCCGCCGCCGGGACGAACGTCCCCGCCGGCGGGAGGTGTTCGGCGCTGGCTCGGAAGCCCGGCCGCGAGCCGGGGCGGAACGACGGGCGAGCCCGAATGGCTACCGAAGGCTGCTCGCCGCTGCGGCAGGCGGAGCGCCGCTCGACCGAGCGGTGCCCGCGCGCCACGAAAAGGTAACACGGCGGGCGGACGGGGGTCAACCGCCGAGCCGCCGACGCTTCCTTGCGACCCCGGCGGGCGTCGGCTAACATCGGCCGGCTGAGACAGATCGGGCCGAGCGGGCCCTCGCCGGCCGCCGCGGCGGCCGCCATCCGCGGACAGCGCAGTCGACAAGGGGGAGCTCGGTGGCGGAGACGCGCGGACAGTGGAAGTCGAAGCTGGGGTTCATCCTCGCCGCCTCGGGATCGGCGATCGGCCTCGGCAACGTCGTGTTCTTCGGCTCGAACGCCTACACCTACGGCTTCGGCGCCTTCTACCTGCCCTACCTGATCGCGCTCTTCCTGGTCGGCATCCCGGTGCTGATCACCGAGCTGGCCCTGGGCGGCATGACGCAGCAGGCCTATCCGCCCTCGATGGGCCGGGTGGGCGGCCGCTGGGGCGAGATGCTCGGCTGGTGGGCGCTGATGAACGCCTCGTTCATCACCATGTACTACGTCACCATCCTCACCTGGGTGAGCGGCATGTTCCTCGGCTCGTTCGGCGCCCTGTGGCGCGAGTCGACGCCCACCCCGGGCTACGCGATGGCCGAGCTGCCCAACCCGCAGGGCTTCTTCTTCAACATGATCGCTTCGCCCTGGGTGGTGGTGCTGGTGGTGGTGATGTGGCTCGCCAACCTGGCGGTGGTGCGCCGCGGCACGGCGACGATCGAGCCGGTGGTCAAGGTGTTCGTGCCGCTGATGTGGGTGTTCATGGTGCTCCTCATCGTGCGCGGCGTCACCCTGCCGCACGGCGAGGAGGGCGTCTTCCTCCTCTTCACCCCCGACTTCGAGATCATGGGTGACCCGGAGGTGTGGCGCGGCGCGGTGTCGCAGATCTTCTTCAGCCTGACGCTTGGCTTCGGGGTGATGACCGCCTACGCCTCCTACCTGCCGCGCGGCTCGGACCACCTCTCGAACGGCCTCGTCACCGCGTGCCTCAACTGCAGCTTCGAGTACGTCGCCGGGCTCGCGATCTTCTCGCTCCTCTTCGCCTTCGCCATCGTGCCCTCGGCCGGCACGCTGTCGATGATCTTCTTCGTCGTGCCGCAGGGGATCTCCGCGATGCCGGCCGGGGTGCAGCTCTTCGGGCTGATCTTCTTCCTGCTGCTCCTGATGGCCGGGCTGACCTCCTCGGTGTCGCTGATCGAGGGCGTCAACTGCGCGCTGATCGACAAGTTCGGCTGGAGCCGGCGGCGCACCATCCTGGCGACCGCCTCGGTGGGGGTGGCCGGCAGCATGCTCTTCGCCCTGCCGCAGGTGATCGACCCCGGCCTCGCCTGGGACGGCACCCTCGGCTTCACCCTGATCGACCTCATCGACCACTGGGCGTTCAGCTACGGCCTCCTGATCGTCGGCCTGGTCGAGTGCCTGATGCTCGGCTGGCTGCTGCCGATCGGGAAGCTCCGCGAGCAGCTCGCCGCCCACGGCCGGGTGCGCCTGCCGGCCGCCTTCGACTGGATGATCAAGCTGGTCATCCCCCTCTTCCTCGCCTACGTGATCGTCGCCTCGGCGCTGGGCGAGATCGACGGCTTCTACGGCTGGCGACCGGAGCTCGCCGGCGGCAAGCTGCTGCCGGTCCTCTGCTTCCTCGTCTGGCTGCTCGGCAGCCTCGCCCTCGCCGGCTGGCTGACCCTCCGGCCGGCGCGGGCGGCGGCCCCGGTCGCGCCAGGGGCGGCGGGCGCCGCGGAGGCGGGGCCGTGAGGCGGGCGGGGTGGCTGGTCGGCCTGCTCGTGGCGAGAT
>DATABP010000211.1:0-4261 GCA_036259515.1 Thermoanaerobaculia bacterium
GGCGGCGGCGGCCGCCGCCGGCGGCAGCCCGGTGGGGCCGGTCAGCGCCTGGCCGTTGCCCAGGCGGTGGACGCGCGCCTGCTCGGGAGCCTGCGCCGCGGCGGTGACGGCGACGGCGAGGGCGGCGACGAGGGAGAGGAGTCTCGAGGTGCGGCTCATGGGGACCTTTCGTAGAGGTGGAACGGTGAGGCGGACACGGCGCCGCGACGCGGGAGCCGCGGCGGGGGGTGCCAGAGCACGATCCGTTCCGGCTGTGGGACGATCGCGAAAAGGCGCAGCGAACGCAGGAGACTTCGCGCGCCGCGGCCGTGGCGGCATCGCGGCCGCGGATCAGCTCTTGACCCGACGGCGGGTCAGCCGCCGCCGGGCGGGTCAGCGAGTGCCCCGGGGGCGGGGCGGACCGGCGGCGCGGGTAAGCTCGCGAGGTGGACCTCTATCGCCGACTCCGGCCGCTCCTCTTCCGGCTCGACGCCGAGCGCGCCCACGGTCTCGGCAAGCGCACGCTCGCGGCGCTCGGCGCCGTGCCGCCGCTCGCCCGTCGGCTGGAGCGGGCGAGCCTGCCGGACGACCCGCGGCTCGCCCAGGAGCTGTGGGGCCGCCGCTTCCCGTCGCCGGTCGGGCTCGCCGCCGGCTTCGACAAGGACGGCGAGGCGGTGGCGGCGCTGCCGGCGCTCGGCTTCGGCTTCGCCGAGATCGGCACGGTGACGCCGCGGCCGCAGCCGGGCAACCCACGGCCGCGGCTCTTCCGCCTCCCCGGCGCCGCGGGCCTGCACAACCGGCTGGGCTTCAACAACGCCGGCGCCGCGGCGCTGGCGGCGCGGCTCCGGGCGCTGCCGCCGGCGCTCCGCGCCCGGCTGCCGCTCGCCGTCAACCTGGGGAAGAACAAGGACACTCCGCCCGAGCGCGCGCTCGACGACTACCGCCGGCTCCTCGCCGTCTTCGCCCCGCTGGCCGACTTCCTGGTGGTCAACGTCTCCTCGCCGAACACCCCGGGGCTGCGCGACCTCCAGAGCGAGAGCTTCCTCGCCGCGGTGCTCGCCGCGGCGCGCGAGGTGGGCGCCCCGCCGGTGCTGGTCAAGCTCGATCCCGACACCGAGCTGCCGCGGCTGGTGGCGCTGGCGGCGGCGGCGGTCGAGGCGGGAGCGGCGGGGATCGTGGCGACCAACACCACCGTCGACCACTCGCTGGCGGCCGGGGTGCGCGGGCCGGGCGGTCTGTCCGGCGCGGTGCTCCGCGAGCGGAGCTTCGCCGTGCTCCGCGCGCTCGGCGGCGAGCTCGGCGGCCGGGCGGTGCTGGTCAGCGTCGGCGGCGTCGACTCCGCCGAGGAGGTCTACCGGCGCCTCCGCGCCGGGGCGCGGCTCGTCGAGCTCTACACCGCGCTGGTCTACCGCGGGCCGCGGCTCCTGGGCGAGATCCACCGCGGCCTCCTGGCGCTCCTCGAGCGCGACGGGCTGGGCAGCGTCGCCGAGGCGGTGGGGGCGGACCTCCCGGCGTCCTGAGATCCGCCGAGGTCAGGCGCCCGGCGCCAGGTGGAGGACGCGGGAGAGGAGCTCGGCGCACCATTCCGGATGGGTGCCGAAGTGCCCGATGTGGCCGCCGCTCCCGGTGTGGAGCGAGAGCACCGTCGGGGCGGCGGGGACGGCGCCGCCGCGGCCGGCCGGGATCGGCGCCGGGAGCACCGGGTCGTCGAGCGAGGAGACGAGGACCAGCGGCCGCCGGCAGCGGGCGAGCGCCGGGAGGGGATCGGCGCGGGCGAGGAGCTCGTCCGCCGTGCCGCCCTCGCCGACCCGCGGCGCCAGCCAGTCGAGGAAGCCGCGGAAGCGGCCGCGCGCGCCGCCGTCGATCCCCAGCCTAGCCATGCGCACCGCCAGGAGCCCCTGGAAGGTCAGCGGCACGACGGCCTCGAGCCCGGTGCGCCAGCGCGGCGGCGCGTCGAGCGCGGCGAGCACGCCGGGCAGCGCCCCGGGCGGCGAGAAGACGACGCCGCCGGCGAAGAGGTCGCCGGCGTCGGGGCGGGCGAGCGCCTGGACGACCGCCAGGGCGCCGAGGCTGAAGCCGACCAGCGTCACCGGCCGCGCGCCCCACCGCCCGCGCAGCCAGCGCGCCCAGGCGGCGAGGTCTCCCGCCTCCTCGAGGCCCAGCGTCGGCAGCCACTCGCGAGAGTAGAGCCGGCCGTGCCAGCGCATGTCCGGCTGGAGGACGCCCAGCCCCTGCCGCGCCAGCCACTCGCCGGCGACGCGCACGTACCGGCTGCGCGGGCTGTCGTAGAGGCCGTGGACGACGATCGCCACCCGTCCGTCGTCGCGCGGCGGACGGAGGAGGCCGTGGAGCGGCGGCCGGCCGGGCTCGGTGGCGACGCCGGCGAGGTCCTCCCATCCGGCGGGCGTGGCGCCGCGGCCGGCGCGTCCCGGCACCTGGTCCGCCTGCTTGCGCCAGACGTCGCGCTTGACCACCCGGGCGGTGCTCTGGAACGCGCTCTCGCGGCGGGCGGGGGGCGGCAGGGCGGCGAGCGCGCGCCACAGCGCGTCGAGACGGTCGCCGCCGGCCGGCGGCACGGACGGCGCGGCGGGAGCGGGCAGCGGCCGCAGCACGCCGCGCACCGCGACGGCGAGGAGCGCCTCCGACGCCGCCGCGCCGAGGCGCAGCGCGAGCGTGCCGAGGAGGTGCGGGCTCGGGCTCATCGGCGGCGAAGTCTAGCCCCGTGGCGCGCTGGCAACGATCAAGCGATCGCAGTAGAATGGAGGACACTCGTCAGTCGGAGGTCGTCATGGAGCTCGCCGCGGATCGCGCGCAGAAGCGCTTCCCTCTCACCGGACGGCGCTGGGCGCTGGCCGCCGCCGTGGCGCTGTTCGGGGCGGCGGCGGGGACGGCGGGCTGGCTCGCCTCGCAGGCCGTCTGGCCGAAGCCGCGACCGCTCGCCGCGCTGTGGTGGTTCGATCCCTACTTCCTCGGCTACAACCTCTTCCTCGCCGCCTTCGCGGTGCTCATCGTGCCGGCGGTCGTCTACTTCTACGTGCGGCTGATGAGCAACGAGAAGTGCCGCCGGCTCGAACGCGAGATGACGCCGGAGGAATGGCGGGCGCGCGAGCCCGAGCTGCGGCCGCTGGTCGAGCGGCAGTTCCGGGTGCGCAACTACGTGGGGAGCGTGCTGGCGGCGATGGCGGTGATCGCGGCCGGCGTCCTCCTGCTGCTGCTCTCGAAGCCGTACCTGCCGGACGGCATCGGCCTCCCCACCGTCTTCGGACATCCGCAGGGGATCGACTACGGTCGCGGCGCCAACGTGCTGCTCCTCGGCCCGTTCATCGAGCGCTACTCCGAGACCACGCTCGACGACTTCTACCACCAGCTCGTGATCAGCCTGACCGCCTTCCAGTTCGGCTTCCTCGGCGCCTACGTCTACTTCGTCACCTCGCTCCTGCGCTCCTACTTCACGATCGACCTGTCGACCCACACGGTGGTCGCCGGCACCATCCGCATGGTGACCAGCAGCGTCCTCGCCCTGGTGCTCTCCTTCGCGCTGCCGGGGCTGGTCGCGGGCGACGCCGAGGGCGACACCTTCCTCCGCACGCTGCCGGTGTTCGCCTTCTTCATCGGCTACTTCCCGAACCGCGGCCTCCTGTGGCTCGAGCGCATGGGCACCAAGATGCTCGGCCTCGGCCGCCGCAAGTACCGCCAGACGCTGCTGTCGAACCTCACCGGCATCAGCTCGGCCCACGAGGTGCGCTTCGAGCGCGAGGGCCTCGACAACGTCGAGAACCTCGCCCACGCCGACGCGCTCGAGCTGGCGGTGCGCACCGGCTTCGGCTACGCGCAGCTCCGCGACTGGATCGGCGAGGCGCGCCTGCGGCTCGCGATGGGCGCGGACTTCGAGCTCTTCGCGCAGAAGACCTGGCTGCGCACGGAGCCCCAGGTGCGCGCCTTCTACGCGGCCTGGAACGGCCCGGCGAACTCCGCGACGCGGCACCTCGCGGAAGCCTGCGGAGAGGAGATGAAGCCGCGCATCCGGAACCTGGCGCTGCTGTTGGGGTGCGAGCGGCGGGGGAGGCGGGCCGGGCGGGGCGGCCGGCTCGTCTTGGGCGGGCGGCGGCTCGACCGGGACGGGCGCGGGCTCCGGCGCGACCGGCGCCGGCTCGGGCGGCGCGAAGCGCACCTCCGACAGCTCGTACACCCGCGTCTCGACCTCCATCCCCGGCGCCGCGACCTCCCCCTCCGGCAGCGGCACCGCCAGGACCACCAGGTGCGCCACCGCCGCCCCCGCCAA
>DATABP010000212.1:0-5679 GCA_036259515.1 Thermoanaerobaculia bacterium
CAGTGAGAGCCATCCCGCGGCTCGCGGCGCCCCGACGCAACCTCCGCCCCGGCGCGCACGTATCGAGCCGCTGACGTCCCGCCGCCCCGTGGCGGCGGGTGTCGCTTCGTCTCTCACCGTCCGGAGGTCCCACATGCCCTCGATCGCCCGCTTCGCCTGCGGCGCCGCCCTCGTCCTCGCCACCCTCGCCGCCGGCCCCGCCGCCGCCCAGGTCGACGCCCGGATGCTGCGCCACCCGGACGTCTCGGCCACCCACGTCGCCTTCGTCTACGCCGGCGACGTGTGGGTGGTGCCGAAGGAAGGGGGGACGGCGATGCGGCTGTCGTCGCCGGAGGGCGAGGAGAGCTTCCCGCGCTTCTCCCCGGACGGGCGGTCGATCGCCTACAGCGCGCGCTACCACGGCAACGTCGACGTCTACGTGGTGCCGACGATGGGCGGGCTGCCGCGGCGGCTGACCCACCACCCGATCGAGGACCAGGTGCTCGACTGGACGCCGGACGGCCGCTCGGTGCTCTTCGCCTCGGCGCGGGCCAGCGGCCGGCAGCGCTTCGACCAGCTCTGGACGGTGTCGGCCGAGGGCGGTCTGCCCGAGCGGCTGCCGCTCGCCTACGCCGAGTTCGGCGGCTTCTCGCCCGACGGCCGGCAGCTCGCCTTCACCACCAAGTCGCGCCTCCACCGCACCTGGAAGCGCTACCGCGGCGGCATGGCCGCCGACGTGATGATCTGGGACGTGGCGCGGAACGAGGCGCGCACCGTCGCCGCCCATCCGGCCAACGACGAGCTGCCGATGTGGCACGGCGACACCCTCTACTTCCTCTCCGACCGCGGCCCCGAGCGGCGCTCCAACCTGTGGGCGCTCGACCCGGAGACCGAGGAGGTGCGCCAGCTCACCCGCGTCGCCGACGACGACGTCCACTACCCGGCGATCGGCCCCGCGGAGATCGTCTTCGAGGCCGGCGGCCGCCTCCACCTCTTCGACCTCGAGAGCGAGGAGACGCGTCCGATCGACGTGCGGGTGGTCACCGACCGCGCCACCCTCCAGCCGCGGATGCGCAACGCCGGCCGGCTGACCGAGTGGGTGGCGCCGTCGCCCTCGGCGAAGCGGGTGCTGGTCGGCGCGCGCGGCGAGGTGTTCTCGATCCCCGCCGAGCACGGGCCGGTGCTCAACCTCACCGCCACCTCGGGCGTCGCCGAGCGCTACCCGACGTGGTCGCCGGACGGCGAGTGGCTGGCCTGGCTGAGCGACGCCTCCGGCGAGTACGACCTGGTGATCCGCCCCGCCGCCGGCCCCGCCGAGGCGGCGAAGGTGGTGCCGCTCGGCGCCGGCTTCCGCTACGCCCCGACCTGGTCGCCGGACAGCCGCCGCCTCGCCTTCGTCGACCACGCGCAGGTGGTGTGGGTGGTCGACCGCGAGAGCGGCCGGCTCTCCCGCGTCGACCAGCTCCAGTGGTCGACCCACGGCGGCCTCGAGGCCTTCCGCCCCTCCTGGTCGCCCGACGGCCGCTGGCTGGCCTGGGGCATGGAGCTGGGAGACCGCGCGTTCGCCGGCGCGATCGGGCTCTACGACGCCGAGCGCGGCGCGACGCACCAGGTGACCTCCGGCTACTACGGCGACCTCTCGCCGGCCTTCGACCCGGAAGGCAAGTACCTCTACTACCTGTCCAGCCGCTCGCTCCACCCGGTGTACGGCGACGTCGACACCTCGTGGGTGTACGCCAACACGGCCACCGTGGTCGCCGTGCCGCTGCGCGACGACGTGCCCTCGCCGCTGGCGCCGCGGAACGACGTGGAGGGAGAGGCGGACGAGGAGGACGAGGACGGCGAGGAGAGCGAGGAGAACGGCGAGGACACCGAGGAGCCGGACGACGCCGACGACGAGGAGGCGCCCGACGCCCGCGCCGGCAACGCCGGCCAGTCCACCGCGGAGGACGCCGGCGACGACGAGGAGAAGGTGCCGCCGGTCGAGATCGACCTCGACGGCTTCGAGGAGCGCGCCGTCGTGCTGCCGCTCCCCGGCGGCAACTACCGGCGGCTGTCGGCGGCGAAGGGCAAGGTCGTGGTGCTCCGCGGGCCGCTCGCCGGCGCCGACGAGGAGGCGCCGTCGACCCTCGTCTTCTACGACCTCGAGGAGCGCGAGGAGAAGACCGTGCTCGCCGACGTCGACGCCTACACGCTGGCCGCCGGCGGCGACAAGCTCCTCGTCCTGCGCGACCAGACGTGGGCGATCGTCGACCTCGCCCCCGAGCAGAAGCTCGATCCCGAGAAGGCGCTCCAGATCGCCGCCCTCGAGACCCTGGTCGACCCCGCCGCCGAGTGGCGCCAGATCTTCCTCGACGCCTGGCGCTTCGAGCGCGACTACTTCTACGACCCCAACATGCACGGGGTGGACTGGGACGCCGTCCGCGCGCACTACGGCCGGCTGCTCGAAGACGCCGTCACCCGCTCCGACGTCAACTTCGTCCTCGGCGAGATGATCGGCGAGCTCGACGCCTCGCACACCTACCGCGGCGGCGGCGACGTCGACCAGCCGGAGCCGCGCCAGATCGGGCTCCTGGGCGTCGACTGGGAGATCGACCGCGGCGCCTACCGGGTGGCTCGCATCGTCCGCGGCGGCCCGTGGGACGCCGAGGTCCGCTCGCCGCTCGACGCCCCCGGCGTCGACCTCCCCGCGGGCACCTACGTGCTCGCCGCCAACGGCGTGCCGCTCGACCCGGCGCACGAGCCGTGGGCGGCCTTCGACGGCCTGGCCGGCGAGCCGGTGACCCTCACCGTCAACGACCGCCCCGACCGCCGGGGCGCCAGGGACGTCCTCGTCCGCACCCTCACCCTCGAAGAGGACCTGCGCCTCCGCCACCTCGAGTGGATCGAGGAGAACCGCCAGCTCGTCGCCGAAGCCTCCGGCGGCCGCGTCGGCTACGTCTACGTGCCCGACACCGGCGTCGAGGGCCAGACCGAGCTGGTGCGCCAGTTCCGCGCCCAGTTCGGCCTCCCCGGGCTGGTGATCGACGAGCGCTTCAACAGCGGCGGCCAGATCCCGGACCGCTTCATCGAGCTCCTCGACCGCCCGCCGCTCGCCTTCTGGGCCCGCCGCGACGCCGCCGACTGGCCGTGGCCGCCGGTCGCCCACTTCGGCGCCAAGGCGATGCTGATCAACGGCTGGAGCGGCTCGGGCGGCGACGCCTTCCCCGCCTACTTCCGCGCCGCCGGCCTCGGCCCGCTGGTCGGCACCCGCACCTGGGGCGGCCTGATCGGCCTCAGTGGCAACCCCGGCCTGATCGACGGCGGCGGCGTCACCGTCCCCACCTTCCGCATGTACCTCCCCGACGGCACCTGGTTCGCGGAGGGCCACGGCGTCGAACCGGACATCGAGGTCCCCGAGGACCCGGTGGCGGTGGAGCAGGGCCGCGACCCGCAGCTCCTCCGCGCCGTGGCCGAGGTGGTGAAGCAGCTCGAGAACGGCGGTGCCCCGCGGGTGCCGGCGCGGCCGGGGTACGAGGATCGTTGGGGGGTGGGGGCGGGGGGGAGCTGATCCGCCGGAAGACGGCCTCCTCGAAGCCGGTCCTGCTCCGGGCGTGGACCGTGGTCTCCATCCCGACGACCTCTTCGAGGAGGCCGAGCGGCTGGCGGCGCGCTGTCCCGGCTTCGCGGCCGACCCGCACGACAGGTGAGTAGGACCGTACCTACGGTCATCTGGAGAACTGTCGTCCGACGGGCCGCACAGGCCAGAAAGGCAGGACCGAATGCGCAGGATGACGTCGAGGATCGCGATCGCCACCCTCCTCCTCCTCCCCATGACGGCGACGGGCGAGGAGCCCGCCGCCGCCGAGGCGCTGGAGCAAGCTGCCGCCGTCGAGCTGGAGCAGACTGCCCCCGTCGCCCCGGAGCAGGAGCCGAGCCTCGATCTCGAGCCGGCAGGCGAAGACCCGCTCCCCTCCGTGGACCCGCTCCAGGGCGCCGAGGAGAAGGCCGAGGCCTGCTACCCCGACTGTCCCGAAGAGCCCAGTGCGTTCAGTTGCCGCGACAGCGACGGCGGCAAGCGGCCCTCCACCAACGGCACCCTCTACTTCTACTACTACGGCCAGGTCACCGGCATCTACACCGACTACTGCACCAACACGACCAACCTGGTCGAGTACTGGTGCAGCTCGTCGAGCAACTGGACGACGACCACCTACTGGTGCGGGAACGGCTGCAGCAACGGCCGCTGCCTGTGATCGGAGAGGCGGCCTGACGGAACACCCGGGAGGCGTCGTCGGCAGGCGACGCCTCCTACCGTCCCGCGCACAGCGGAAGGAGGGGTACCCACGCCGCCTGTTCCGAGAGGCGGCACACGGGTTCGTGGCCCAGCCGCCCGGTAGTGCAGGCGGCGAGGCTGGAGGAGGCGGAGGAGGACGGCGGAGAGGAAGAGGGTACCGGCGAGGAGGTCGGCGCGGCGGAGGGGCCAGGGCGGTGCCCGCGTCCTGGCGGGTGATCGTCAGCTTCGGGACGCGAGTCGTCGGGCCAACTCGCCGTCCGCTCCCTTCTTAGCCGCCGGGGTAGACTCCTTCGACTTTGAGCAACAGTTCCAGCAGCTCGCCCGCGGAGAGCTTCAAGCCCGCCAGCTCGAAGCGGCGCAGCGCGGTCGCGTACAGCGACTCAAGGATCACCCGGTCGCGCAGCCCGAGCGGGTCGGTCAGGTCCGCCCGGCGAGCACCCGCTCGGCTTCCTCGACGGTCAGGATGTCCCGCGGCAGGTGCTTGATCTTGCGCGGGATGACCAGCTCGGACGCCGGGTTGGCGAGGAGGTAGCGCTGCTGGACCAGCCACTTGAAGAAGGGCCGCAAGGCGGCCAGATAGGAGCGCTGGCTGTGCACCGAGAGCGGCTCGCCGGAGGCGTGCTTCCGGTAGTGGAAGAGCCAGCGCTGGTAGCGCTCGACGAGCGGCAGCGTCACCTCCTCGGGCCGGGTGATGCCGCGGTCGGCGGACCAGGCGGCAATAGACGACGGCGAGGCTGGCCAGCGACCCCGGGTCGTCCGTCGCCTCGATGGGCGGGCGCCGGGTACGAGCGCGGCGAATCCCGCCCGAGCGCCGACGCCCTCGGCCGCCTCGCCGAGGCCCTGGACGTCTCGACCGACTACCTGATGGAGGGCACCACCGAGGAGGCCGCCCGCGCCCGCTTCGAGGTCCGCGAGCTGCTCCGGCAGTTCCAGGAGGTCGCAGACCTACCCGACGACGACAAGGCCGTCGTCGAGAAGCTCCTCGACGCCTTCCTCACCAAGAAACACCTCCAGCGGCTCGCCGGCTAATCCTCGTCGCAAAGCCCTTGCTCGTACAGCCAGCGGCCGCCACGATCGAGACAGGCGTCGATCTGCAGCTGCCTCCGCAGGTAGAGAGCAGTAGCTATGACGACGAGCGTTACCAGGAGCAGCACCAGCAATTTCACACGTGATCGACGCATGGTGATCGGGCTCAGTACTGCCGAGGCAATCCTCTCGGCCGGTACTGCGAGCAAAGGATCTGACACGTCATGTTGGGTTGCTGCTGAGCGATCTGTCGACCAAACAGATTCGCCGCTTGATCGGCCGCTGCACTGCTGGGAGGGTCTTCCTTGAAGAGCTCGTCGAAAGCCTCTCGCAAGTCGCTCATCTCACATGCCACCTCGTGACCTCGACCACCGCATCTGGTGGCCTCGCAGTTCGCC
>DATABP010000213.1:0-1711 GCA_036259515.1 Thermoanaerobaculia bacterium
CCGTTCGGTGCCCGCCGCCGCCGGGGCGAGCTCGTCGAGCTGCCCGACGATGCCCAGGCCGAGCTCTTCCGTCTCACCCACCGGCGCCTCGCCGACGCGGGCTACCACGGCTACGAGGTCTCCAACTTCGCCCGCTCCCCCGAGCACCGCTCGCGGCACAACGCGAAGTACTGGCGCCACGCGCCCTACCTCGGGCTGGGGCCCTCGGCCCACTCCTTCGACGGCGGACGGCGCCGCTGGTGGAGCGAGCGCCGGCTGGCCGGCTGGCGGGCGGCGATCGAGGCCGGCCGGCTGCCCCGCGCCGGCGGCGAGGAGCTCGACCGCGGCCAGCTCGCCCTCGAACGCCTGATGCTCGCCCTGCGCACGGCCGACGGCGTCGACCTCGCCGAGCTGCGCGCCCGCTACGGCGTCGACCTCCCGGCGGCGAACGGCGAGCTGATGGAGCGGCTCGCCGCGGCCGGGCTGGCGCTCGTCGAGCGCGACCGCCTGCGGCTGACCCTGGACGGCCTCGCGGTCGCCGACGGGATCGCCGAGCGCTTCGAGCTGGCGGTCGAGGGCGGGCCCTGATCGCCGGGGCATGCCGCTTGCTCACCGCCGGCCGCATGCCGCCGCCGTCCCCGCGCCGCCCGCCCCGTCACCTCGCCGACCACCTCCGCCGCCTCGGCCACTCCGCGCTCCGCCCCGGCCAGGCCGAGGTGCTGTTCTCCGCGCTCACCGGCCGCAACGTCCTCGCCGTGATGCCGACCGGCGCCGGCAAGTCGCTGTGCTTCCAGCTCCCCGGCCTTCAGCTCGCCGGCACCACCGTCGTCGTCTCGCCGCTGATCGCGCTGATGAAGGACCAGGTCGACAAGCTGGTGGAGCGGGGGGTGCGGGCGGCGCGGCTCGACAGCACGCTCGCCGCCGCCGACGAGCGGCGGGTGCTCGCCGAGCTGGCGGACGGGCGGATCGAGTTCCTCTACGTCACCCCCGAGCGGCTGGCCAACCCGGACTTCCTCGCCGTGCTCGGCGGGGTCGAGGTCGACCTCTTCGTGGTCGACGAGGCGCACTGCATCTCGGAGTGGGGGCACGACTTCCGGCCGGCCTACCTGGAGCTCGGCCGCGCGCGCGAGGCGCTCGGCGGGCCGCCGCTCCTGGCGCTCACCGCCACCGCCGGCCCCGAGGTGATCGCCGACGTCCGCGAGCGGCTGGCCGGCGGCGACCTCGACGTCGTCGACACCGGCGTCTACCGCCCCAACCTCGAGCTCGAGGTGACGCCGGTGGCGGACGACGAGGCGAAGCTCGCGGCGCTGGGCGAGCTCCTCGCCGAGAGCCCCGGCGCCTCGGGCATCGTCTACGTGGCGACGATCGCCCACTGCGAGCGGATCGCCGACCACCTCGCCGCGCTCGGCCACCGGGTCGAGCGCTACCACGGGCGGCTCGGGCGCGCGGCGCGGCAGGCGGCGCAGGAGCGCTTCATGGGCGGCGAGACGCCGGTGGTGGTGGCGACCAACGCCTTCGGCCTCGGCATCGACAAGCCGGACATCCGCTTCGTCGTCCACTCCGACCTGCCGCCGTCGCCGCGCGCCTACTACCAGGAGGCGGGACGCGCCGGGCGCGACGGCGAGCCGGCCCGCTGCCGCCTGCTCTTCCGCCGCGCCGACCGCGCCGTCCAGGCGCGCCTCGCCGCCGGCCGCTACCCCAGGGCCGAGGACCTCGCCGCCGTCCACCGCGC
>DATABP010000214.1:0-3289 GCA_036259515.1 Thermoanaerobaculia bacterium
GGGCTCTTCTGGGACAACTTCTTCCAGCTCCCCGACGAGGAGCCGCAGGACGACGTCGCCGGGCTGCGCGCCGAGGGCCGGCTGACCTGGAGGCCGTCCGAAGAGCGGCCGCTCGCGGTCTTCGCCGAGGGCGGCGCCACCGCCTACGACGACAGCGCGCTCGACACCACGCTCCTCCTCGGCGCCGGCCTGGTCTGGGACGGCGAGGACGACGACCTCGACGTCGGGCTGCGGCTCGAGCTCGACCGCCCGAGCTTCGAGGCGGGCGACACCTTCGGCACCGCCGACCTCCTCGACCTCGGCGTCGTCTACGCCCATCGGCTGAGCGGCGACTGGGAGGTCTCCGGCCTCGCCGAGACCTACCGCCTGGAGTACGAGGAGAGCCCGGGGCGCGACAACGACTTCGGCAGCCTGGGCGCCGCCGTGCGCTACCGCGGCTGGGGCTACGACCTCTCGCCCGAGCTGGGGGTGGAGCTCGGCCGCCGCGACGCCGTCGATCCCGACGAGGACCACGACCAGACAGACGTCTGGCTCAAGCTGCGCTCGGCGCCGATCCCGCCGCTCTACCTCACCCTCCGCCTCCGCCACCGGCTGCGCGACTACTCGATCGACGACCCCCTGGCCGGCAACTTCGGGCGCGAGGACGACCGCAACCAGGTCACCCTCACCGCCGACTGGGAGACCGGCGACCTCCTGACCTGGACGCTCTACTACGCCTGGGAGGACGCCGACTCGACGAAGCCCTCGCGGGTGTTCACCACCCAGCTGCTGGCGGTGGGGGCGCGCTTCGCGTTCTGACGCGCGGACCGCTCAGCGCGAGTGGCGGCCGCGCCGCGGCGGCGGCTCCGGCTCGACGATCTCCACCCTCTCGCGGACGTACGACTCGCCGCCGCCGATCTCGTCCCACACGCCGACCGCCACCGTCCAGCTCCCCGGCCGCACCTCGAGGTGGATCCCCAGCCCGAGGTCGCTCTCGTCGGGCGCCGCCTGGTCGAGCGGCACGGTCAGCGGGTGGGGAAGGTGGGTGAGCTTGGAGACGCGGCCGCGGTCGTCGCGGACGACGAGGAAGAAGTGGAGGCGGCCGCGGCGGGCCTCGGCGTCGGGGAGGAGGGTGACGCCGGCGGCCGGCACCCGGACGAGGAGCGGCACGATCCACCGGCGTCCGTCGCGCTCGGGTTCGCCGAGCGCCAGCTCGACGCCCATCGGGTTGCTCTCCATCCCGAGGTGCAGGAACGAGGTGGTGCGGTCGCGGACGCGCTCGACGAGCGGCTTGTCGACGTAGGCCTCGCGGTGGCGCACGCGGAGCCCCGGCCGGGTCACCCGCACGTCGATCGCATGGCGGTGGCCGTCGCCGTTGTCGGGCGCGGCGAAGCCGAGCGAGTAGAAGCTCTCGAAGTCGGCGGAGATGGCGTCGAGCGCACGGTCGAAGTCGAAGGTGTCGAGCACCGCCGTGCCGCCGGTGGCGGCGGCCATCTCGATCAGGGGCTCCTGGCGGTTGAGGGTCTCCATCGCGGTCAGCTCGGCGGTGGTGATCACCGGCCCTGCGGGATCGAAGCGCATCGCGACGTCGGCGCCGGCCAGCGGCTCGCTGCCGCTGCCGCGGGCGTCCATCGGGTAGAGGGCGATCTGGTGCGCCTGCGCGTGGCGCACCAGCTCGTCGTAGAGCCGCCGCTCGCCCTGGCGCAGGCCGGCGACCGGCGAGGAGTCGGTCGCGAACATCGCCTGCGCCGCCTGCATCACCTCGGCGGGGAGGCCGTCGCTGACGTGGAGCACCGCCTTGCGCCCGGGCAGACCGGCGAAGAGCGCCAGGCTCTCGGCGAGCGCGTGGACCGAGAGCCGCAGCTTCGCCTCCTCCTGGGCCATGAAGCTGGTCAGGATCTGATCGAGGCCGAGCCGCTCGCCGGTCGCCGCGTCCGTCGGCGTGTTCTGGAGCACGTGGATCACCCG
Source organism: Thermoanaerobaculia bacterium (assembly GCA_036259515.1). Taxonomy (GTDB): domain Bacteria; phylum Acidobacteriota; class Thermoanaerobaculia; order Multivoradales; family JBCCEF01; genus DATABP01. Next base: position 1,948 of record DATABP010000214.1, read on the forward strand.
GTCGATGGTCAGCGGCCCGGGGCCGCCGGCGTGGCCGCCGAGGGCGTCGAGTCCGGCCCTCAGCGTCTCGCGGTCGCGGGTCAGCGGCGCGTCGACGTGGACCGCGCCGTCGTAGCCGACCAGCATCACCCAGGTGTGCTCGTCGAGGCCGGTGGCGAGGAACTCGCGCAGGTGGTCGAGCACCCGCCTGCGGTTCCCCGGCCGGAGGAAGGTGTGGTCGACGTAGACCATCAGGTTGAGCCGGCGCTCGCGGAGCTCGTCGGGGTCGGAGGGCGCGACGGCGGGGGCGCCCGCCGCCCCGGCCACCGCCGCGCCAGGCAGGAAGGCCGCCTCGGCCTCCTCGCCGGCGGCCGCCCCTCGGGAGGCGTAGAAGTTGGCGATCTCGACCGGCCGCCCGTCGACCCGCAGCTCGAAGTCGTCGCGGCCGAGGTCGGTCACCCGGCGTCCGTCGCGGTCGACGACGAACACCTCGAGGTTGACGACGTTGACCTCGACGCGGTCGATGAAGAGGCCCTCGGGGGCCGACGGCTCGGGCGCGGCGGGAGGCGTTTCGGCGGCACGCGCCCCGGGCGCGGCGAAAAGGACGGCCGCCGCGAGGACGGCGGCGGACAGGGCGCGGGGTCGGGACATCGGACGCCTCCTTGCGCGGTTTCGCCGAACCTATCACCCCCTTCCATGTCGACGACTGCGGCCGCGGCGAAACCGCGAACGGCTATCATCCGTCCTTCCCCGCGGAGGGCGAGAGGATGGAGCCAGAACGGATCGACGACGCCGCGCCCGGCGTCGAGCTGCCCCGCGACGCCGCCTCGGGCGAGCCCGACGACGCGGCCTTCGACGTGCTGGCGATCGAGCGCCCGCACCCGAACCTGCTGATCCACTACTTCCTCAGCTCGCTGGTGCTCGGGCCGCTCTTCTTCGTCCTCTTCGTCCCCTTCTACTTCCGCTACCACACCCTGCGCTACCGCTTCGACGAGGAGGGGGTGTCGATGCGCTGGGGGGTGCTCTTCCGGCGCGAGATCCACCTCACCTACTCGCGCATCCAGGACATCCACCTGACCAGCAACCTGGTCGAGCGCTGGCTGGGCCTCGCCAAGGTGCAGATCCAGACCGCCAGCGGCTCCTCGAAGGCGGAGATGACCGTCGAGGGACGGCAGGACTTCGAGGCGATCCGCGACTTCCTCTACGCCCGGATGCGCGGGATGAGCGACGCGCCGCGGCGGGGGAGGCCGGCGGCGGCGGTGCCGGCGGGCGGCGGCGCGGCCACGGCGGCGGCCGATCCCGAGCTCGCCGGCCTGTTGCGCGAGGTGGCGGCGGAGCTGCGGGCGCTGCGCGGGGAGCTGGC
>DATABP010000215.1:0-4611 GCA_036259515.1 Thermoanaerobaculia bacterium
CACCGCCCTCCGCCCTTCGCGGTGGATCAGCCACAGGTTGCGCCCGTAGATCAGGAGCCCGGTCGCCTGACCGAGGATGAAGACCGGGTCGCGGCGGTGGATGGCGTAGGCGAGGAGCGTCAGCCCGCCGCCGACCGAGAAGAACCAGAAGGCGGTGGGGACGACGCTGCGACCACGGCGCTCGGAAGCGATCCATTGGACGAAGAAGCGGCCGAAGAAGAGCGCCTGACCGGCGAGTCCGAGCCACAGCCAGAAAGTCGGTTCGAGCACGGCGAAAGCTCCTCGACCCAGCGCGGGTCGATCCAGCGTCTCTGCATCCAGCGCACGGCGTAGAGGTCGGCGATCCCCCGCCACAGGCGGTCGTGGATGCCGTACTTCGACCGCCCGAAGCGCCGCGGCCGGTGGTGCACCGGCACCTCGCGCACCCGCGCGCCGAGCAGCCGCAGGAAGGTCGGCAGGAAGCGGTGCATGCCGTCGAAGAGCGGCAGCCGGGCGGCGAGCGCGGTGGGCATCACCCGCAGCGTGCAGCCGACGTCGGCGATCGACTCGCCGGTCAGCCGGTTGCGCGCCGCGTTGGCGATCCGCGACGAGACCCGCCGCGGCCAGGCGTCGCGCCGGTCGACGCGGACGCCGCAGACCACGTCGACGCCGTCGCCCAGCGCGGCGAGCAGCATCGGCACGTCGGCGGGGTCGTTCTGGAGGTCGGCATCGAGCGTCGCCACCCAGGGCGCGCGGGCGTGGCGGAAGCCGGCCGCCAGCGCCGCCGACTGGCCGCGGTTGACGCCCAGCGAGAGCGCGCGGTGGCGGCGGTCGGCGCGGGACAGCTCGGCGAGCGCCCGCGCGCTGCCGTCGGTCGATCCGTCGTCGACCCACAGCACCTCGTAGGAGAGCCCGGTGGGGTCGAGCGCGGCGGCGATCTCGGCGGCGAGCGGCCAGAGGCTCTCCTCCTCGTCGTGGAGGGGGACGACCAGCGACAGGTCCGGCGGCGGGCCGTCGGCGGCTACGGCGCTCACGAAGTCATCGTATCGCCAACCCGGGCCGGGGACGCCACCCGGGGGCGGCGCGCCGGGGTCAGCCGGCCGCCGGCGACGCGGTGCCGCGGGCGGCGGCGCGGGCGAGGAGCTCGCGCCGCTCCTCGTCGTCGAGGAAGGCGGCGGCGAGCGCGTTCCGCTGCAGGGTGGCGAGCGCCGCGGCGTCGAGCCCCAGCTCGGTGGCGGCGATCCGGTACTCGTGCGGCAGGTCGATGCCGGAGATCGACGGGTCGTCGGTGTTGAGGGTGGCGAGGACGCCGGCGGCGAGCAGGCGCCCGAGGGGGTGGGCGCGGTAGCTCGCCACCGTCGAGGTCTGCACGTTCGAGGTCGGGCACACCTCGAGCGGCACCCCGGCGTCGGCCAGCCGCTCGACCAGCGCCGGGTCCTCCACCGACCGCACGCCGTGGCCGATCCGCTCGGCGCCGAGCCCGTCGAGCGCCTGCCGCACGCTCTCGGCGCCGGCCGCCTCGCCGGCGTGGGCGACGACGCGGAGGCCGCCGTCCCGGGCGCGCCGGAAGTGCTCGACGAAGAGCTCGCCCGGGTAGCCCGCCTCGTCGCCGGCGAGGTCGAGCGCCACCACCCCCAGGCCGCGGCAGGCGAGCGCCGCGTCGACCTCCACCCAGGCGCGCTCCGGCCCGTAGGTGCGCGACACGATGCCGATCAGCTTCACCGTCACCGGCAGCCGCGCCGCGGCCTCCGCCACCGCGGCGCAGATCGTCTCCGCCACCGCCTGGGGCGACAGCTCGTAGAAGTCGGCGATGAAGGCCGGCGAGAAGCGCAGCTCGATGTGGTCGATCCCCTCCGCCGCCGCGTCCTCCACGTTCTCCCGCGCGACGCGGGCGACCGCGTCGAGGTCGACCATCACCCGCCGCAGCACGTCGAACTTGGCGAGGAAGCCGAGGAGGTCCGGCGTCGGGTCGATCACCTGGACGTGCGGCCGTAGCTCCTCGCGCGTCCACCCCGGCAGCTCCACCCGGTGCCGCCGCGCCAGGTCGATCACGGTGTCGATCCGCAGGTTGCCGTCGAGGTGGCGGTGGAGCTCGACGACGGGGAAGCCGGGCAGCGGGTAGCGGTGCGGCATGGCGGCGGAGGCTACTACGGCGCCGCGCGGACGGGCAGGCGGCCCGCCGCTTGAATGCTCCGGCCGCCATGTGGGAGACCGTCACCCCGGGGAGCTGGGCCGAGCTGGTCGAGGCGCTCTACGCCGACTCCTGGGACGCCGGGCTCCGGCGGCACCGGTCGCCCTACGCGTTCCGGGGCATGGTCGACGACTGGCGGCTCGAGACCTCGCTCTCGCGGCTCGCCGGGCCCACCGAGGTGCTGGAGCGGCACCTCCTGCGCAACTTCCGCAAGTACGCCCACGGCGACGTGGTGGAGAGCGACTCGGTGTGGCACTGGCTGACCCTGGCGCAGCACCACGGGCTGCCGACCCGGCTCCTCGACTGGACCTACTCGCCCTTCGTCGCGCTCCACTTCGCCACCGACGACCTCGAGGCGATGGACACCGACGGGGTGATCTGGATGGTCGACATCGCGCGCACCCACGAGCGGCTGCCCGAGGTGCTGCGCCGGACGCTCGCCGACGAGGGGTCGCTGGTGTTCACCGTCGAGATGCTCGCCCGGCTGGGCGGGGGTGGCCTCGCCCGCCAGGGCGGCAGCGAAGCGGTGGGCGGGCTGGCCGAGCTCGACGCGCTCGGCCGAGAGGCGCCCTTCCTCCTCTTCCTCGAGCCGCCGTCGATCGACCAGCGGCTGGTCAACCAGTTCGCGCTCTCGTCGCTCCTGCCCGACCCGGGGCTGCGGCTCGACGACTGGCTGGCCGGGAACCCCGAGCTGTGCCGCCGCGTCGCGGTGCCGGCGGCGCTCAAGTGGGAGGCGCGCGACAAGCTCGACCAGGCGAACGTCACCGAGAGGGTGCTCTTCCCCGGCCTCGACGGGCTCGGCAGGTGGCTGCGCCGCCACTACAGCCGCCGCGACGCGCCGCCGGACCGCCGCCGCCGCTGCCGCGGAGAGGAGGAGTAGGAAGGAGACGAGCCGGAAAGAAGAAGGGGCCGCCCGCCTCGCGGCGAGCGGCCCCGCGTGCTCCCGTCTCTCGTCGCAGCCTACGGCCGTCGGAGCCTACGGCGCCGGCGGCTCGTCGTCGGTCGTCGCGTCGTCGTCGCCGTCCGCCGGCTCGACATCGACGTCCGGGACGGTGATCTCGCGCGTCTCGGTGGTGATCTCCACGTCGGCCGCGTCGACGTCGTACTCGGGGAGGCTGCCCTCCTCGGTCTGCTCGACGTCGTACTCGGGCAGCTCGCCCTCCTCGGTCTGCTCGACCGTGCAGGCGCCCAGCCCGAAGCAGAGGATGCCCATGAGGGCGAGACTCAGCGTCAGCTTGTTGCGCATCGCGTGTCCTCCTTGTTCGTGAGGCGCGGCCTCCTGCGGCCGGCACCGGCGGGCACCTCGCCCGCGGGCTGAGCACATGTCAAGAAGCATGCCAGGTGCCGCGCCGCGGCACCCACGGAGGAGGACCGGACGACCGTCAGGCCGCGGCCTCGTCGCCGAAGTTGTCGCGGTAGCGGGCCCAGAACTCGTCCGGCGTGTAGCGGTGGGCCTGGGTGCCGTAGCGCTCCACCGCGTAGACGGCGGCGACGCTGCCCATGCGGCCGCAGACGTCGAACGGCGCGCCGCGCAGCAGGCCGGCGACGAAGCCGCCGCGGTAGGCGTCGCCGGCGCCGGTGGGGTCGACCACCTTCTCCGCCCGCGCCGCCGGCACCGGGACGACGCCGCCGCCGGGCAGCAGCACGCGGCTGCCCTCCTCGCCGTAGGTGACCACCCACAGCTCGGCGAGCTCGAAGAGGGCGTCGCCGTCGCGCCCGGTCTTCTCGCGGAAGACGGCGAACTCGTAGTCGTTGACGATCACCGCGCGGGCGCCGCGCGCCGCCCCGGCCAGGGCGTCGCCGTCGAGCGCGATGACCTGGAACGAGGGGTCGAAGACGAACGGCAGCCCGGCCTCCCGCGCCTCGCGGCAGTGGCGGAGCATCGCCTCGGGATCGTCCGGCGCCACCACCGCCAGCCGCACGCCGTCGCCGGCCGCCGCCGCCAGCGACAGCTCCTTGGCCCGCCGCATGGCGCCGGGGAAGAAGCCGGTGATCTGGTTGTCGGCCTGGTCGGTGGTGATGAAGCAGGAGGCGGTCACCTCGTCCGGATGGACGGCGATGGCGCCCACGTCGACCCCCTGGTCGACCAGCCACTGCCGGTACTCGCCGAAGTCGGAGCCGGCGGCGGCGACGATCGTCGGCCGCTCGCCGAGGAGCGCCAGCGAGTAGGCGATGTTCCCCGAGCAGCCGCCGCGCTGCTTGCGGAACTCGCGCACCAGGAAGGAGATCGAGATCTGGTGGATCTTCTCCGGCAGGATGTGGTCCTTGAAGTGGCCGGGGAAGTCCATGATCTGGTCGAAGGCGAGCGAGCCGGCGACCAGCACCCGGCCCTCGCGGCTCGGCGGTCGGAAGGGTTCCATCGCGATCTTTCGGCGGAGTCTCGGGCGGAGGGGCGGTCGGGTCGAGGGCGACCGGCGGCGTCGGCGGCCGGGCGCACGACC
>DATABP010000216.1:0-3593 GCA_036259515.1 Thermoanaerobaculia bacterium
CGGCGACGTGCAGCCGCAGCGCCCGCGACGGCACGACCACCCGCACCGGCCGCGCCAGCGCCGCCGTCCCGCCCTCGGCGAGCGCCGCCTCGACGGCGGACGCGAGCGCCTCCTCCGCCGCCCGCGCGCCGCGCGCGACGAGCACGCCGGCGGCGGGCCGGAGGGGACGACGGGACGCGCTCGGGGGGACCACCGGCTCGATCCGATCATGCGCCCGCCGGGGCGGTCAACCCGAGATGCGGGTCGACGCCCCTGCTACGATCCGGCGCCATGGCGGGGCGGAGCAGGACCGGCAAGGTCGTCTTCTTCGGCACCCCCGAGATCGCCGTGCCCCCCCTCGACGCGCTGGTCGAGTCCGGGCGCCGGCCCGCGCTGGTGGTGACGCAGACCGCCAAGCCGGCCGGGCGCGGCCAGGGGGTGCAGGAGCCGCCGGTGGCGGCGCGGGCGCGCGAGCTGGGGATCGAGGTGGCGCAGCCGGCGACGCTCAAGGAGGAGGCGTTCCTCGCCCGCCTCGAGGAGACGGCGCCGGACGTCGCGGTGGTCGTCGCCTACGGCAAGATCTTCCCGCCGCCCCTCCTCGAACTGCCCCGGCACGGCTGCGTCAACCTCCACCTGTCGCTCTTGCCGCGCTACCGCGGCGCGGCGCCGATCCAGGCCGCCCTCCTCCACGGCGACAAGAAGACCGGGGTGACGACGATGCGCATGGAGGAGGAGCTCGACGCCGGGCCGATCCTGCTCCAGGAGGAGGTGCCGATCCGCCTCCACGAGACCGCCGGCGAGCTCGCCGAGCGGCTCGCCCCGATCGGCGCCGCGCTCCTCGTCGAGACCCTCGACCAGCTCGACCGCGGCAAGCTCAAGGAGCGCCGGCAGCGCGACGAGTCGGTGAGCTACGCGCGGCGGATCGAGAAGTCCGACGGCCGCGCCGACTGGGCGCTCTCCGCCGAGGAGCTCTACAACCGGGTGCGCGCCTTCGACCCCTGGCCGGGGGTGTCGTCGCACTTCCGCAACCGGCCGGTGAAGATCGTCTGGGGCGTGCCGATGGACTGGGAGGACGCGCCGATGGGCGGCACCGGCACCTTCCTCGGCCTCCGCCAGGGGCGGATCGCGGTGCTCGCCGGCGACAGCACCGTCTTCGGCATCGAGGAGCTGCAGCGGCCGGGCAAGAAGGTGCTGCGCGCCTCCGACTTCGCCAACGGCGAGCGGATGCGCGTCGGCGAGCGCTTCGCGTGAGCCGGCGCGGCGGGGCGCCACCGCCGCCCCGGCCGGGCGGCCGTCCGCGCCGCGCCAACTCGCGCGGCCGCGACGACGTGCGCACCACCGCCGCCTGGGTGGTCGAGCGCACCCTGGACAGCCGCGGCCCGGTCGACTCCTTCCTCGCCTCCGCCCAGGACCGCTTCGAGGACCGCGACCGCGCGCTCTTGAACGAGCTGGTGCTCGGCACGCTGCGCTGGCTGCGGCGGATCGACGACGTTCTCGCCCGCGCCAGCCACCGGCCGCTGGCCGAGGTCGAGCCGGTGCTCCACGGCCCGCTGCGGGTGGCCGCCTACCAGCTCCTCTTCCTCGACCGCGTCCCCGCCCACGCCGCCGTCCACGAGGCGGTCGAGCAGGCGCAGGCGCTCACCCACCGCGGCGCCGCCTCGTTCGTCAACGCCGTGCTGCGGCGGATCGCGCGGCAGCGGCGGCTGGTCGACTGGCCGGTCGAGGAGCCCGACGCGGTGCGCCGGCTGGCGATCGAGATGAGCCACCCGGACTTCCTCGTCCGCCGCTGGGTGGAGCGCTACGGCTGGCAGCGCACGCGGCGCCTGCTCGCCGCCAACAACCGTCCCAAGCCGCTCCACCTGCTCGCGTTCCGCGACCGCGGCGGCCGCGAGCTCCTCGCCGAGGGGTTGATCGACGACGGGGTCGAGGTCGAGCCGTCGCCGCTCTCGCTCCTCGGTCTCGTGGTGCGCGCCGGCGATCCCTTCGCCTCGGCGGCCTTCCGGCGCGGCGACTTCTACGTCCAGGACGAGGCGAGCCAGGCGGCCGCGCTGGTGCCGCCGCCCTCGCCCGGCGAGCGGGTGCTCGACGCCGCCGCGGCGCCGGGCGGCAAGGCGTTCGCGATGCTCGCCTGGGAGCCGTCGATCCGCGCCGTCGCGAGCGACCTCGACGCGGCGCGGGTGGCGGTGCTCGGCGCCAACCTGCGCCGCCTGCGGCGCCGCGTCGCGGTGGCCGTCGCCGACGCCGGGCGGCTGCCGTTCCGCGAGGGCTTCGACCGCGTCGTCGTCGACCTGCCGTGCACCGGCACCGGCACGCTGCGCAAGCACCCGGAGCTCAAGTGGCGGGTGAGCGAGGACGAGCTCGGCCGGCTGGCGGCGCAGGGCGAGCGTCTGCTCGCCGGGGGGGCCGAGGCGGTGGCCCCGGGTGGCCTCCTCGTCGCCATCACCTGCTCGCTCGAGCCGGAGGAGAACGAGGCGGTGGCGGCGCGCTTCCTCGCCGGCCGCGACGACTTCGCGCCGCTCGACCTCGACGGCCTGCTGCCGCCGCCGCTCGCGCCCTCCGTCGCCGGCCCCGGCCGCTGGCAGGTGCTGCCCGACGGCGACCACGACGGCTTCACGGTCAGCGTCCTGTCGCGCCGCGCCGGCCGCGCGAAAACCCGAGCGGCGGCGGGCGATTCCTCGTCCGGGCCGTGTTGACAGCCCGGCGGGCTTGCGTCTATCGTCGGCGCCGACTTTTCAGCGGTTCCCATCGTCGTTCGATCACACACGTCTTCCAGAGGAGGAGAGCGGATGGCTGGCAAAGCGGACATCGTGAACACCGTGGTGGGGCGGGTCGAGGGCCTGAGCAAGAAGGAAGCGACCGACGCTTTCGACGCCATCTTCGACACCATCGCCGACCTCCTGCGCGGCGGCGAGCGGGTGCAGATCACCTCCTTCGGCAGCTTCTCGGTCTCCGAGCGGGCGGCGCGCGAGGGTCGCAACCCGGCGACCGGTCAGCGCATCCAGATCGCCGCCAGCCGCAATCCCAAGTTCAAGCCGGCCAAGGAGCTCAAGGACAGCCTGAGCGGCCGCTGACCGCCGGATCGATCTCTTCTAGCTGGGTTCCCCCGGGCCGCGTCGCCGCGGCCCGCCTGCCGGCCGATACAGCCGGGCGAGCCGCGCCGGCGGCACGCCGCAGGCGTAGAGCAGCCAGATCAGCCAGTTGCGCGCCGCGGTGGCGAGCACGCCGCCTGCGCGGTAGCGCCGCGCCGAGGTGGTGACCGCCGCGGGCAGGAGCGCCACCCGGCCGTGGCGCTTGAGCCGGCGCGCGAGGTCGAGGTCCTCGAGGATCGGCCAGTCGCGGAAGCCGCCGAGCGCCAGGTACGCCTCGCGGGTGAGGAACTGCGCCTGGTCGCCGAGCGGCACGCCGGTCAGCCGCGTGCGCCAGTCGATCAGCCGCTCGGCGAGCGAGAGGAGCGGCGTCGGGCGGTCGAAGCGCAGCCGGAAGGCGCCGCCGGCGGCCCCGGCGGCGATCGCCTCCCGCACCAGCGCCGGCGCCTCGGGGGGCAGGCGCGTGTCGGCGTGGAGGAAGAGGAGGACCGGGGCGGTGGTCGCCCGGGCGCCGCGGTCGAGCTGACC
>DATABP010000217.1:0-6740 GCA_036259515.1 Thermoanaerobaculia bacterium
CCGCCGCACCCCTGCTGTATCCTGCCGGCCGTGTCGGAGCTCGCGCCCTCGATCCACGAAGAGGAGGTCCTCGGCAAGGCCTACGACGCGCGGCTGATGCGGCGGCTGATCGGGTACGTGCGGCCGTACCGGCGGACGGCGATCGTCGCGGTGCTGCTGATCGTCCTGTCGTCGCTGCTCCAGCTCGTCGGTCCGCTGGCGACGGCGGTGGCGCTCGACCTCTTCGTGCGGCCGCGCGGGGAGGCGACGGAGCTCTCGGCGCCGGCGCGGTGGACGGCGGAGGCGCTGGCGGCGGTCGGCTGGGCGCCGTCGCCGATGGAGGGGCTGGCGGCCGTCTCGGCGCTCTACCTGGCGGTGCTCGTCGCCACCTTCCTGGTCCTCTACCAGCAGAGCCGGCTGATGCTCCTGATGGGCCAGGACATCATGCGCGACCTCCGCTGCGAGATCTTCTCCCGCCTCCAGACGCTGCCGCTCTCCTACTTCGACAGGAACCCGGTGGGGCGGCTGGTCACCCGGGTGACCACCGACGTCGACGCGCTGAACGAGCTCTTCACCGCCGGGCTGGTGTCGATCTTCGGCGACGTGGTGCTCCTGGGCGGCATCGTCGGCGTGCTCTTCTGGCTCGACTGGCGGCTGGCGCTGGTCAGCTTCGCGATCCTGCCGCTCTTGGCCGCGGTGACGCTGTGGTTCCGCATCCGGGCCCGGCAGACGTACCGCGACGTGCGGGTGAAGATCGCCCGCATCAACGCCTTCCTCCAGGAGCACGTCTCCGGGATGTCGCTCCTCCAGCTCTTCGGGCGCGAGGAGGCGGCGTTCGGCGAGTTCGACCGCATCAACCGCGAGCACCGCGACGCCAACGTGCGCTCGATCTTCTATTACGCCGTCTACTACCCGGCGGTCGAGCTGATCACCGCGCTGGGGGTGGGGCTGATCATCTGGTACGGCGGCGGCTCGGTGATGGCGGGAGCGATGTCGATCGGCGCGCTGGTCGCCTTCCTCCAGAACGCGCAGCGCTTCTACCAGCCGCTCTCGGACCTGTCGGAGAAGTACAACATCCTGCAGGGGGCGATGGCCTCGTCGGAGCGCATCTTCCGCCTCCTCGACCGGCCGCCGGAGATCTTCACCCCGCCGGACGCCTACCGGCCGCCGGACGGCCGCGTGGCGGGCGCCATCGAGCTCGACCGCGTCTCGTTCGCCTACGTCGCCGGCGAGCCGGTGCTCGAGGACGTCTCGTTCCGCGTCGAGCCGGGGGAGACGGTGGCGGTGGTCGGCCACACCGGCGCCGGCAAGACGACGCTGACCAACCTCCTCCTCCGCTTCTACGACGTCGACGCCGGCCGGGTGCTGGTCGACGGCGTCGACGTCCGCCGCTGGGACCTCGACGCGCTGCGCGGCGGCATCGGGCTGGTGCTCCAGGACGTCTTCCTCTTCTCCGGCACCATCGGCTCGAACATCCGGCTCGGGGCGCCGGAGATCGACGAGGAGCGGGCGCGCTGGGCGGCGCGCGAGGTGGCGCTCCTGCCCTTCGTCGAGCGGCTGCCGGCCGGCTTCGACAGCGAGGTGCGCGAGCGCGGCGCCGGGCTCTCGGTGGGCCAGAAGCAGCTCATCGCCTTCGCCCGCGCGCTCGCCTTCGACCCGCGCATCCTGATCCTCGACGAGGCGACCTCGTCGGTCGACACCGAGACCGAGCAGGCGATCCAGCGGGCGCTCGAGCGGCTGCTCGTCGGGCGCACCAGCCTGGTCATCGCCCACCGCCTGTCGACCATCCAGCGCGCCGACCGCATCCTGGTGATGCACAAGGGCCGGGTGCGCGAGCAGGGCACCCACCAGGAGCTCCTCGCCCGGCGGGGCATCTACCACCGCCTCTACCAGCTCCAGTACAAGGACCAGGAGGCGCTGTCCCCGTTGTCCGCGGTACCGGCACTTCCTAATTGCTGATCCGGCACGCGTTCATTCGCTGCCACATCCTCATCTCTTGTGGTTCGAGGGATTTACGGCCGGCCCGGGCGGGGGCGTGGGCCCGGATACCCGGTCGCTGCCAGCTCCCTGCGAGCTCGCGTTCGCGGGGAACGACCGCGCCCGACGCAATCGAGAGGAGGACTGCTCGAATGAAGCGTCTCCTGGCCCTGGTGGCCGTCGCGGCACTCGCCGCGCTGCCGCTCTCCGCATCCACCTTCATCGCCATGGACGAGACCGAGCTGCTCGCCAGCTCGCAGGCCGTCGTCCAGGGGAAGGTCCTCGACGTCCGTTCCTACTGGAACGAGGACCGCACCGCCATCGTCAGCGAAGCCCGCGTGCTGGTCGAGGACCTGATCGCCGGCGAGGCGCCGAGCGTGGTGGTGGTCAAGACCTTCGGCGGTCAGGTGGGCGACTACGCGATCGTCGCCCACGGCTTCCCGACCTTCGAGGCCGGCGCCGACGTGCTGCTCTTCCTCGCCCCCGAGGGCGAGGACTTCCGGGTCAACGGCTACCGGCTCGGCCACTTCCGCATCCGCGACACGGCGAAGGGGCGGCTGGCGGTGCCCACGCTCGAAGAGGGCGTGCGGCTGTTCACCCGCGACGGGCGGCTGGCGCCGCGCCCGCAGGCCGAGAGCCTCGACGTGATGAAGGAGCGCATCCGTGAACGCGGCGGAGAGCTTCGCCCCGACCTGCGGTCCGAGCGGTAGGAAAGGAGACCGACGATGACCAAGACCTTCTCCCGCCGCACCCTCGTCCTCGCCGCCGCGCTGATGCTGCTGTCGACGGCGGCCTCCGCGTTCGTCCTCCTGTCGCCCGCCCGCACCTGGGACAACCCGCCGAACTACATCGTCGACAACCGCGGCCTGGTCGGGGTCAACGACGGCAACGGCGGCGAGGTCGCCACCCGCAACGCGATCGTCTCGTCGTCGGCGTGGAACGGCGCCGGCGCCGGCACGGTGGTCAACGCCACCGTCGGCTCGGTGTCCGGCTTCTCGCTCGGCGACGGCGTGCCGATGCTCAACTTCCAGGACCCGCAGGGCGCCTGCGGCGGCAACTGCCTGGCGGCCACCTTCACCGGCTTCTTCAGCAACCGCGGCGACGGCACCGTCCGCATCAACGACGCCGACATCGTCACCAACACCTCGCACTCGTGGACCTCGCAGGGAGAGGACCCGGGCGGCTCCGGCTGCTCGAGCGAGTTCTACGTCGAGGGCGTGATGGTCCACGAGGTCGGCCACGGCCTCGGCCTCGGCCACACGAACGTCTCCGGCGCCACCATGTTCCCCTCGGTGTCGGCGTGCAACAACTCGCCGGCGTCGACCGCGGCCGACGACAACAATGCGATCGTCGCGCTCTACGGCGGCGGCGGCGGCGGGGGCGGCGGCGCGCCGTGCACCAGCTGCACCCAGTTCACCGGCTTCCTCTCCGGCGCCAACGACTTCGAGTACGAGCCGAACGGCACCTGGTACCAGACCGGCTCGGGCACCCACCGCGGCTGGCTCGAGGGCCCGGCCGGCACCGACTTCGACCTCCGCCTCTACCGCTGGAACGGCTCGGCGTGGGCGTTGGTGGCGAGCTCGCTGTCCTCCGACTCGTCGGAGTTCATCCAGTTCAACGGCTCGTCCGGGTTCTACCTGTGGCAGGTCCGCTCGTGGAGCGGCAGCGGCAGCTACAACTTCTGGCTCGATCCCCCGTAGCCCGAAGCGCGGCTCCCGAAACGACGAACCGCCCGTCCCCTCGCGGGGGCGGGCGGTTCTGTCTCGGGGCGTTGAGGGCCGCGCGGCTACGGGGCCGCGACGGTGAAGGCGCCGTCGGTCGACAGCGTCACCCCGGCGAGCGAGTCGCGCACCTGGAGCTTCACCGTGTAGTCGCCGGCCGGGAAGGTGTCGGCGACGAGATCCATGCCGCTGGCGATCACCCAGCAGTGATCGCCCGCCTTGGCCGGCGTCGCGGTGAGCGGGGCGCGGAACCGCTTCGGGCCGTCGATCACCGCGTTCGCCCGCAGCGACGGCTGGCCGTTCTCGCCGAGCTGCGGGTCGCAGGCGTGGACGTAGAACCAGAGGAGACCACCCTGGGGGAAGGTCGAGCCGGCCTTGGGCACCACCACGATCCCCTGCCAGGCCCACGGCTCGAGCATCTGCTGCGCCTCCTGCATCGGGAAGATGTTGTCCGAGAGCACCAGCTCGGAGACCCAGAAGCCGCCGTCGCCCGCCGGGACGCTGACCGGCTCGTTCGCCGCCCACACGATCTCGCCGCCCGGCCCCTCGAGGCCGGCGCGCAGCTCGTACTCGCCCGGCTCGGGGACCACCAGCGTGTCCTTGACGTAGCGCTGGCCGCGCGACTCCTGCCACGGCTGCTCGAAGCGGAAGGCGAGCTTCGAGGCGCCCTCGGCGTCGAGCAGCTCGCCGACCACCCGGCCGTCGCCCGCCGGCGGCTCCCCGTTCACCGCCACCTGAACCGGCACGATCCAGCGGCCGTCGCTGGCCTGGAAGGCGCCGGCGGCGAGATGGGCGTCGACGCCGCCGCCGCCGGCGGCCGACACCGCGGCACGGAGCGGCTCGACCGCGGCGGCCGCGAGGGTCTCGCCGCGGTAGACGGCGAGCCCGACCTCGCCGGCCGCCGCCGTGGTCGCGATCCCGGAGGCCGCCGGCGCCGCCGTGGCGAGGTCGGCCGCGGTCAGCTCGGGGCGGGTGATCCAGCCCTCGCGGGCGGCGAGGAGGAAGCCCATCACCTGGCTCGCCGCGGTCAGCTCGACCTCCTCGCTCCCCGGCTTCGACAGGAAGCGGACCTCGAAGCGCTTGCGGTCGACGAACGACGGCACCGCCTCGTCCTCGTACACCCAGCGCTCCTCCGAGGCGACGCCGGCGCGGTCGGTGGCGCCGCCGCGCCCGAAGGCGCCGGGGCCGCCGCCGGAGGAGATCGAGCCGCCGGTGTCGAAGGGGCTGTCCGAGCTGCCGAAGTCGCCGCCCGTCGACGAGCCGCCGGCGCCGGGGCGCTGGAGCCGCTTCGGCGGGCCGAGCAGGATCAGCACCCGCCCGCGGTCGCTCATCGCACCCGGCGTCTCGTCGGTCGTCCACTGCTGGTCGGCGTAGGCCACCCGCTGCTCGAAGTCGCGGCGCGCCTCGTTGAGGTCGGTGTCGGGCGTCGGGTCGCGGCGGGCCCAGAACAGACGGACGAGCTGCTCGGCCTCTTCGTCCGAGGCGACGCGCTGCCACGCCGCCTCCTCGTCGGGGGTCATCAGCCAGGACGCGGGGCCCTCGCCCCACTCGCGGTAGGCGTCGGAGAGCTGGGCGGGATCGGCGCCGGCCGGGAGGGCGAGCGCGGCGCAGACGGCGAGCACGGGGACGAGCGGAACGAGGCGGATCGATCGCATGACGGTGCTCCGGAGATGGATGGGACGGGCGCAGGCGGCGCCGCTTCGGAAAAGCCCGCGCGCCGCGCCGACTATTCCGCGCCACCCGCCGGCCGGGGGAGGTCTCAGTCCCCGAGCGGCAGCCGCAGCCGCGCCTCGCAGCCGCCGCCGGCGGCGTTCTCCAGCGTCAGCTCGCCGCCGTGCGCCTCGGCGATCTGCCGCGACAGCACCAGGCCGATGCCGCTGCCGCCCTCCTTGGTGGTGTAGAAGGGGACGAACAGGTTGTCGACGTTCGAGATCCCCGGCCCCTCGTCGCGCACCCACACCTCGACGCCGTCGAGCACGTAGCGCCAGCCCACCTCGACGCCGCCGCCGGTCTCGCTCGCCGCCTCCACCGCGTTCTTCACCAGGTTGATCAGGAGCTGCTCGAGCTGGTCGGGATCGGCGCTGACGATCACCTCCGGCCCGGCGGCGAGCCGCAGCGGGAGCCGCCGTTCGAGCGCCGCCACCCGCTCGACGATCCGCGAGATGCGGACGTCGGTGCGCCGCGGCGCCGGCAGCCGGGCGAGCCGCGAGTAGGCGGCGAGGAAGCGGGCCAGCGACTCGGCGCGGTTCGAGATCACGTCGAGCCCCTGCGCCATGTCCTCCTGCCAATCGTCGGGCCGCGGGCGGCGGGCGAGGAGGCCGGCGAGCGTCGCCGCCATCGACTTGATCGGCGCCAGCGAGTTGTTGAGCTCGTGGCCGAGGACCCGGATCAGCCGCTTCCAGGTCTGCCGCTCCTCCTCGCGCAGGGTGCGCGACAGGTCGGTGAGCACCACCAGCCGGTGCGGCCGCCCCTCCTGCCGGAAGATCGACCGCCGCAGGTCCCAGCGCCCGCCGCCGCCGGCGAAGCTGCGCGCGACCACCCGGTGCGGCGGGCCGGAGAGGAGCTCGCCCAGCCCCAGCTCGGCGGCCGAGCGGCCGAGCAGGCGGTCGGCGGATCGGTCGAGCAGCCGCTCGCCGGCACGGTTGGCGAGCCGCAGCCGGTCCTCGCCGTCGAAGGCGAAGACCGCGGCGTCGATCTCGTCGACCACCCGCGACAGGAGCACCGTCGCCTCGCGCTCGCCGAGCCGTTGCTCGCGCAGCGTGTCGCGGAGCGCGTTGACCTCGGCGAGGACCTGCCCCAGCGCGTCGTCCCGGCCGCCGCGGCGGGCGCGGAGCGAGGTGTCGCCGAGCCGCAGCGCCTCGAGCAGGTTGGCGAGGGTGTAGAGCGGGTAGACGACCCGCCGCCGCAGCGCCAGCGCCAGCGCCATCCAGCCGACCCCGACCACCGCCAGCACCGTCGCCACCACCCGGCCGGAGAAGTCCCCGGCGACCAGGAGCGCCGCCGCCGCCAGCGCGCCGGGCAGCCCGACGGCGAACGCCCAGACCAGCACCTGGCGGTCGAAGG
>DATABP010000218.1:0-2837 GCA_036259515.1 Thermoanaerobaculia bacterium
CGCGGCCGCCGCCGCCGTCAGCTCGCCGCAGCCGGCGAGGAAGTTGGCGAGGAGCCGCGGCCCCGCGCCGGTGAGCACCGACTCGGGATGGAACTGCACCCCCTGGTAGGGCAGCTCGCGGTGGCGCATCCCCATCAGGCAGCCGTCGTCGCTCCACGCGGTGGCGACCAGCTCGGCCGGCAGCGTCTCCGGCGCGACGGCCAGGCTGTGATAGCGCGTGGCCTCGAACGGGCTCGGCAGGCCGGCGAAGACGCCGGAGGCGTCGTGCGTCACCGCCGAGGTCTTGCCGTGCATCAGCGTCGCGGCGCGCTCGACGGTGGCGCCGAACGCCACCCCCATCGCCTGGTGGCCGAGGCAGACGCCGAGGATCGGCACCGGGGCGCGGCGGGCGAAGAGCTCCACCGTCACTCCCGCCGCCTCCGGCCGCCCCGGCCCCGGGGAGATCACGATCCCCGCCGGCCGCCGGGCGAGGAGCGCCGCGGCCGGCTCGGCGTCGTTCCTCACCACCTCGACCTCGGCCCCGGCGGCGGCGAGCATCTGGACCAGGTTGTAGGTGAAGGAGTCGTAGTTGTCGACGATCAGGATCATTCTCTCTCCAGCGCCTTCGCGAGGGTGACGGCGGCGAGGAGCGCCGCCGCCTTGTGCTCCGTCTCCCGCTCCTCGCGCGCGGGGTCCGAGTCGGCGACGATGCCGGCGCCGGCGGTCACCGAGGTCTCCTCCGGGCCCACCACCAGCGTGCGGATGGTGATGCAGGTGTCGAGGTCGCCGGAGTAGGAAAGGTATCCGACCGCGCCGGCGTAGGGGCCGCGCGCCTCCGGCTCGAGCGCGTCGACGATCTCCATGGCGCGGATCTTCGGCGCCCCGGAGACGGTGCCGGCCGGGAAGCAGGCGACCAGCGCGTCGAGCGCGTCGCGCCCCGGCGCCAGCTCGCCCTCGACCGAGGAGACGAGGTGCATCACGTGGCTGTAGCGCTCGACCTCGAAGAAGCTCGCCACCTCGACCGAGCCCGGCACCGCCACCCGCCCGAGGTCGTTCCGCCCGAGGTCGACGAGCATGACGTGCTCGGCGCGCTCCTTGGGGTCGGCGAGGAGCTCCTCGGCGAGCCGGCGATCGGCGGCGGGGTCGGCGCCCCGTGGCCGGGTGCCGGCGATCGGCCGGGTCGAGATCCGGCGCCCGGTCTTCTTGACCAGCATCTCGGGCGACGCCCCGACCAGCGACGCCTCCGACGTCTCGAACAGCACCATGTAAGGCGAGGGATTCACCATCCGCACGGCGCGGTAGAGCGCCAGCGGCGCCACCCGGGCGCCGAGCCGGAAGCGGCGCGCCAGCACCACCTGGAAGACGTCGCCGGCGGCGATGTGCTCCTTGGCGGCGGCGACGGCGCGGCGGAAGGAGGCGCCGTCGAGGGAGGCCTCGGGGCGCGGCGGCGGCGGCCGGTGGACCGGCATCTCGACGGCGCCGAGCCCGGGACCCGAGCCGGCGGTGAGCACCGCCACCAGCTCGCCGAGCCGCGCCCGCGCCTCGGCCGCCGACACCTCGCCCGCGATCTCGTTCGCCACCGCCAGCACCCGCTGCCGCGCGTGGTCGAAGACGACGACCTCGTCGAACCGCCCGAGGAGCGCCACCGGCAGGCCGAAGGGGTCGGGCGGCCGGTCGGGCAGCCGCTCGACGAGGCGCGCCAGGTCGTACCCGAAGCTGCCGACGAAGCCGCCCGAGAAAGGCGCCGGCCCCGGCTCGGCGGCCACCGCGGCGAGCACGGAGTGGAGGGCGGCGAGCGGCTCGCCCGGCAGGCTCCGCCGCCCGCCGGCGTCCTCGACCTCCAGCCGGTCCGGCCACAGCCGGTAGAGCTGTCGCGGCCCGGCGCCGTGGAAGCTGTAGCGCGACACCTGCTCGCCGCCGGTGACGCTCTCGAGCAGGAAGCGCACCGGCGAGATCGCCGCGAGCCGGCGGTAGGCGGCGAGCGGGGTGAGCGCGTCGGCGAGGAGCTCGCGGACGTGCGGCACGGCGCGGCGGGGCGGCACGATCACGCGAGATCCTCCGGTTTCGCCGACGGCGGCGTCGCCGGCCGCGCGTGCCGGCGACGCAGCTCGCCGGCGACCTCCTCGGGCGGGACCCCCGCCGCGAGGAGGAGGACCAGCAGGTGGTAGAGGAGGTCGGCGGCCTCGGCGGCGAGCGGCGCGGACGACGACGGATCGCCGGCCGGTGCCGGCCCGCGCAGGGCCGCGATCACCACCTCGGTCGCCTCCTCGCCCACCTTGCGCGCGACGCGGTCGATCCCGGCGGCGAAGAGGCGCGCCGTGTAGCTGTCGGCGGGATCGGCGCCCGCGCGGTCGCGGAGCACCTCCCACAGCCAGCCGAGCTCGAGCCGCGGCGCCATGGCGACGGCGACCGGCGCATCGTCCGCCGCCGCACCCACCTCGAAGCAGCTCCGCGCCCCGGTGTGGCAGGCCGGGCCGGCGGCGTCCACCCGGTAGAGCAGCGCGTCGGCGTCGCAGTCCGCCGCCACCTCCACCACCGCCAGCGTGTTGCCGGAGCCCTCCCCCTTGCGCCACAGGCTCTGCCGCGACCGGCTCCAGAACCAGCCCTCGCCGCGCGCCAGCGTGCGGGCCGCGGCCTCGCGGTCGGCCCAGGCGAGCATCAGCACGGCGCCGCTGGCCACCTCCTGGACCACCACCGGCAGGAGCCCGCCGTCACCCCAGGCGAGGGCGTCGAGGTCGGCCGGTTGCGCGATCCTCACGGCGCCTCCCGCACGGTGAAGCCCGCCGCCGCCAGCGCCGCCTTGACCTCGCCGACGGTGTGGGCGCCGCGGTGGAAGATCGAGGCGGCGAGCACCGCGG
>DATABP010000219.1:0-2435 GCA_036259515.1 Thermoanaerobaculia bacterium
GTCTCCGCCGCGTCGGAGGCGGGCGCGCTCCAAGGCGAGCTGGTGGCCGATCTCGGCGCAGACTCTGAACCGGTGCGAGTGCCGCTCGATCGACCCGGGCGCATCGAGATCCCCGCCTCCGAGGGGATGATCGCGCGAGTCGAGCCGGTCGTCGCGGGATACTGGGGTGCATCCGTGGCGGCGAGGGCGGGTGGCGATCCGGTGATGGTGCGGTTGTTCCCGACCGGCACCCTCGAGGGAACCCTCCAACTCCCCGCCGGCGCGGAGCCGCCGGGGGCGCTGCGGGCGAGCTTCGAGGCCCCCTCGAAGGTGCGCAGACTTGGCGTACCGACACCCGCGGGGGCGGTCGACTGCCCGGTCGCCGGCGAGCGGTGGAGCTGTGTACTTCCCGAAGCGCTTCTCGACCTGCGGCTCCACGCCCCGGGGTTCGCCTCGGCGCTTCTGTGGGAGGTGCCGGTCGAGGGTGGAGCGACGTCGCCGGGCGGGATGGTCGCGCTCGTCCCCGGCGCGGCGATCATCGGCCGGATCGAGGTGGACGACGCGGCGGATCGACTCGAAGAGGTCGAGGTGGAGGTCCGGCCGGAGGGGGCGGAGTGGCGAGACGTCCACGGCACCGAGCGGCTGGGGGCGCTGTTCCGCACGACCGGCGTCGACGAACGCGGCTACTTCCAGCTCCGCGACCTGCGGCCGGGCTTCTATCGCGTCGAGGTACGCCTCGCCGGACGCGCGCCGGCCGTGCGGGTGCCCGTCGAGGTCGTGGAGGGGCGGGAGACGGACCTCGGCTCGCCTCTCGTGTTGCTGCCGCCTGCCCGGGTGGAGCTCCATCTCGATCCCACACAGGCGCCCGACGGCGAGCGCTGGACGGTGATCTTGTCCACGCTCGACGGGCAGAGCGATCGTCACCTCGCCCGCGTCGACTGGACGGGGTACGGCCGGATCGACGGGCTCACGCCGGGCACCTATCGCTACCGCGTGACCTCGCGCGGCTCGACCTGGGCGACCGGAACGCTCGTCGTTTCGGCCGATCGGACGGTGCGGGAGATCGTCATCGCGCAGGTCGCCCTCGAGGGGCTCGTGCGGCGAGGGGACGAGGCGGTCCGGGCAAGGATCATCTTCGGGGGCACCGAGGAGTACCCCGAGGAGATCGAGATCTTCTCGGACCCCGAGGGACGACTCACGGGTTCTCTGCCGCGCGAAGGGACGTGGCCCGTGCGATTCAGTCTCGAGCGAGGCGGAGCCGAGCAGGGTCTCGAGCCGATCGAGGTCGCCCGCGCCCCCGGCGAGAACGCGGCCTGGATCGAGATCGAGGTGTTCGACACCCGGATCAGCGGCCGGGTGATCGACACCAACGACCGACCGGTGTCCGGCGGCCTGGTCGTGGCGTTCCGAGAGGAGGACGAGGCCGCCCGTCGCACGATCGCCCACCTCGACGACGAGGGGCGCTTCCGTCTGCTCGGCCTGGGTCCGGGGACCTGGACCCTCGAGGCCGCCGTGGGGAGCGACGGCGGCCGGGTGGTCGTCGAGCTGGCCGACGAGGCCGCGGAGGAGGTCGAGATCCGGCTGGAGGGGACCCGCGAGATACGAGGGCGCGTCGTCTCGCCACGCGGACCGGTGGCGGCCGCCCGCCTCTACCTGGTGCCCGACGTCGAGCGCACCTACCCACTGCGACCGATCAAGACGGGTCCCCTCGGCGAGTTTCGCGAGCGACTACCGGCGGCGGCCACGTTCGTCCACCTGCTGGTCATGGCGCCCGGCAACGCGGCACGAGTGCTTCCGCTGTCGTTGCCGCCCGGCCGCGACCGGGTCGAGGGCGTCGAGATCCCGGTCGGCGAGATCGGCGGCACCCTGCGCGTGCTGCCGCCGGCGACCGGCATCGGCGGCCTCGTCTTGGAACGGGGGGCCGCGCGCATCCACCTGCGCCTCCTCGACGAGTGGATGGGGTTCCACGGTACGCGACCTCGCGAGGGCGAGCCGTGGGTCCTGCCGAAGATGGAGGCGGGTCCGTACCGGCTCTGCTGGCGCGATCGATGCGACTCCGGCGTGCTCGCCCCGGGCGGCGAGCTGGTGGTGTCCGCTCCGCGCCCGCCTGATCGTTGAAGAACCCACGCCTCTTCAACGACAGGTCACTCTAGCCTCTGCGCACGTTCGCCACGGCCAGCTCGTCGAGCGCGGCGAAGGCCGCCTCCAGCGCCGCCACCCGCTCGCCGAGGCCCGCTTCGTCGAGCTGCCGCGGCACCGGCGTCGGCTCCCCCACCGCCACCGCCACCCGCGCGAACGGCTTGGGGACCTCCAGCCGGTCCCAGGAGCCGAGCCGCCAGGAGCGGTCGGCGGCCCAGGTGAAGGGGAGGAGCGGCGCGCCGGTCATCCGGGCGAGGGTGACGGCGCCCGGCTTCGCCCGCCGCGCCGGGCCGCGCGGGCCGTCGGGGATGACCACC
>DATABP010000220.1:0-3708 GCA_036259515.1 Thermoanaerobaculia bacterium
GCACCTGCTGCGGCGGCCCGACGAGGCGGCCGCGGCGTCCGCGCCGGCCCTCCCGCCGCCGTCCCCCGAGCCGGCCTTCATCGCCGCCGCCGAGCCCGCCGACGAGGAGATGCGTCTGGCGCTCGCCGCCGCCGCCGCGGCGCCGCCGGGCGAGGGCGAGCGCGAGGCGTCGACCGGCCTCACCGAGGCGCAGGTCCGCATGCTGCCGGTGCCGGCGCGCATCAAGCTCGCCCGCGGCGCGCCGCGCAGCCTGCGGCAGATCCTCATCCGCGACCCCCACCCGGTGGTCGCCCGCGCCGTCCTCGCCGGCAACGCGTTCTCCGACCAGGAGGTCGAGGGGATCGCCAGCAACCGCTCGGTCGACGAGGAGGTGCTCGCCGAGATCGCCCGGCGCCGCGAGTGGATCGCGCAGTACCGGGTGGCGCTGGCGCTGGTCAAGAACCCGCGCACGCCGCTGGCGCTGGCGGTGCGGCTGGTGCCCCGGCTCTCTGTGCGCGACCTGCGCCTCCTCTCCCTCGACCGCAACGTCCCCGATCCCGTGCGGTCGACCGCGCAGCGCTTGTATAGAATCAAGCGGGTCTGAACGACCCGTCATGCCGATCGATTACTACGCCGTCCTGGGCGTGGCTCGGGAGGCCGGTGCCGACGAGATCCGCCGCCGCTTCCGCGAGCTCGCCCGCGAACGCCACCCGGACCGCTTCGGGGGGGACGAGAAGGCGCGTGCCGAGCGAGAGTTCCAGGCCCTCACCGAGGCGTTCAACGTGCTCTACGATCCGGCCCGGCGCCGTCGCCACGACGCCGAGCTGAGCCGGCCGCCCGGCCGCCGCGACGAGGGCGGTCGCGGGCTCGATCCGCGCGAAGTGGCGCGCGCCTGGATGGGCCGCGGCGTCACGGCCTACCGCGAGGGCCGCTACGCCGAGGCCGCCGACGCCTTCGACCAGGCCACCCGCGCGCTGCCCGACGACGGCCGCGCCTGGTACAACCTGGCGCTGGCGGCGAGCCAGGGGGAGCGCTGGCGCGAGCGCGCGCTGCCCGCGGTGCGCCGCGCCACCGAGCTCGACCCGATGAACGTCGCCCACCTGCGCGCCGCCGGCCGCCTGCACGCCCGCGCCGGCGACCTCGACGCCGCCGACCGCTACTACCAGCAGGCGCTCGAGTGGTCGGCCGGCGACGCCGCGATCCGCGCCGAGCGCGACGAGCTGCTCGCGGCGCGCAAGGGGAGGTTCGGCCGCTTCGGCCGAGCGTGATGCGGGTCGTCGAGTCGTTCGGGCTGTCGGACGTGGGGCGCGCGCGCACCCACAACGAGGACTGCTTCGAGATCGACCCGCGCCTGGGGCTCTTCCTGGTCGCCGACGGGATGGGCGGCCACCGCTACGGCGAGGTCGCCTCGCGGGTGGCGGTCAAGGCGATCCGCGAGTTCGTCGCCGCCACCGAGGACTCGGACTCGACCTGGCCGTTCGCCTTCGACACCCGGCTGCGGCGCCACTCGAACCTGCTCAAGACGGCGGTGCGGGTGGCGCACGACCGGGTGCTGTCGGCGATCCGCACCGACCGCCGCCTGTTCGGCATGGGGACGACGGTGGTCGGCATCTACATCGACGCGGACGTCGCCGCCGTCGCCCACGTCGGCGACAGCCGCGCCTACCGCCTGCGCGACGGCCGCCTCGAGCTGCTCACCCAGGACCACACCTGGGTCAACGAGCAGGTCGTCGCCGGCCACCTCTCCGAGCACCAGGCGCGCTCGCACCCGCTCAAGAACGTGGTCACCCGGGCGCTCGGCGGCGAGCGCGAGGTCGAGGTCGACCTCCAGGAGGTGCCGGTGCAGCCGGGGGACCTCTACCTCCTCTGCTCGGACGGGCTGACGACCATGCTCGCCGACGTGGAGATCGCCCGCGAGGCGGCCGCCGGCGGCGGCATGCAGGCGATCTGCGAGCGCCTGATCGGCCGCGCCAACTCGCGCGGCGGCCACGACAACGTCACCGTGGTGGCGGTGGCGATCGCCGACGCCGCGCGCGAGGACGCCGGCGACGCGACCGTCGCCGCTCAGCGGCCGGCTTCGGCGGCCTCGTCGCCGGTGGCCTCGGCCGCCCCGGCGGCCCCCGCCGCGCCGCCCTCCGGCTCGCCGTACGAGTAGCCGCCGCGCGCTCGCACCCGGAAGCTCGGGTCGACGGTGTCGACGTCCACGCTCTGGAAACCCTCGTCGCCGCGCCGGTGGGTGGCGCGGTAGGCCAGCAGGTAGTAGCCGGAGCTCTCCGCGGCGATGCGGTCGAGCGGCGTGTTGAAGCTGGTGAAGAACGGGTAGTAGCGGCCGCCGGTGTCGTCGGCGACCTGCGACAGCGCGTTCTCGAACGGATGGGTGACGCCCTGCGGCGTCACGTCGACCGGGTAGACGGCGACGTTGGCGTCGTTCAGGGCCTGCTCCATCTCCGGGTAGTAGCGCGGGTCCTCGCGGTACTGGCCGAAGCGGTCGACGTCGCCGAAGCCGATCCCGAAGTAGATCAGGTTCTTGCGGCCGCGCACGTCCTCCGCGGCGCGGGCGACGAGCGTCAGCGCCTCGTAGATGCGCGGCGTCGCGCGGAGCAGTGCCCTGCCGCTCGGCAGGTCGTCGGCGAGCGACGGGGCGGCGGCGTCGTCGCCGCGGCGCGACGACCAGTTCTGCCGCCCCTCGTCGCCGCGGGCGGCGCGGTCGAGGGCGGCGAGGATCGCCTCGCGGTCGCGGGTGAAGTCCTGGTGCAGCTCGAGCTTGCGGTCGAAGCCGGCGACCGCCACCCAGTCGGCGGGGGCGAGCGACTCGCGCACCCACTCCTTGGCGTCGGCGGCGGCGCGGAGCTGCTGCTGCATGAGGCTCACCCGGTTGCCCTCGTACTTGCCGACGTCGTCGAAGAAGAGGATGAAGTAGCGGTCCTCGGGAACGCGGTCGACCGCGACGCCCTTCGCCTCCAGCTCGGCGGCGCTCTCCTCGGGCACCGACGAGCTGTAGAAGGTGACGTCCTCGACCGCGACCGGCTCGCCGTCCTCGCGGACCACGAAGTCCTCCGGCCCGAGGCCGACGATCACGTTGCCCTGCCGGTCGGTGACCAGCACGTCGAGGAGCACCTCGGTGACCTCGATCTCTTCCTCGAAGGGCCGCTCGACCTCGGGCTCCTGGGCGGCGGCGGGAGAAGCCCCGGCCGCCGCGGCGAGGAGCAGGGCGGCGGCGAGGGCGGAGCAGCGGTGGGGGATCTGGTGCATGGCGTACCTCCTGGAGGTCCCGTCGATTCGTCTCTCAGAGAGGACAACAGGCGGGGGAGCGCGGTTCTGCCCGCCGGGTGAGTGCCCGCCGGGCGCTCGGCGGCTCAGCAGCGCGTCTGCGTCCGCCCGCAGAGGCTGGCGACGGCGGCGCAGAGGTCGTCGTGGTCGACCGGCTTGGGGAGGTGGATCTGGAAGCCGGCGAGCAGGATGCCGCGGCGCTCCTCGGGGCGGGCGTAGGCGGTCAGCGCCACCGCCGGCAGCTCGCGGCTGTCGAGGCCGCGCTCGCGCACCTCGCGGATCAGCCAGAAGCCGTCGCGGCCGGGCATCGCGATGTCCGAGACGACGGCGTCGAAGCGGCGTCCGTCGAGCGCCGCCAGCGCCTGGTGGGCGGAGGCGGTGGCGACGACGGTGGCGCCGCAGCTCTCGAGGACGTGGGCGAGGAGGTCGCGGCTGTCGCCCTGGTCCTCGACCAGCAGC